>NZ_BAABAC010000024.1:156048-195783 GCF_039537225.1 Nocardioides ginsengisoli | reverse complement strand
GCCGCCGTCGGCTACGCCGTCCTGGCCCTCGGCGGCGACCAGGCAGACCCCGACACCGGCACCCTGCGCGGCGAGGACCCGGCCGACCCGGTGCAGCCCTTCGACGTCCCGCCCGCGCCGGTCGTCACCAAGTCCGGCAAGGGCACCCGCTGGACCTTCCGCTGGGCGCTGGAGGAGCCGCGCGAGGGCGACGAGTTCAAGGTCGAGCTCAGCGGTGACGGCGTCACCCAGGCCGCGCCGGAGTACACCACGGCCACCAGCAAGACCCTCACCGTCGCGCCCGCCGACACGGTCTGCGTCCAGGTGTCCGTCTCCCGCAAGGGCAGCCCACCGTCGGCGGCCTCCCGGCAGGTCTGCGTGGTGGGCCAGTGACCGCCCGCAGATGGCGTCGTACGGCGTCCGCCGCCGCGCTCGCGCTCGTCCTCGGCACGCTCGTGGTGCTGGCCGTGCGCAATCCTGGCAAGCCGTTCACCGAGGTCGAGCTCAACGACGGCGGCGTGTGGGTGACCAACACCGACAAGGGCCTGGTCGCGCGGCTCAACCCGCAGATCAAGGAGCTCGACCTCGGCGTCGACGCCGCCAGCCCGGCCTTCGACATCTTCCAGCGCGCCACCAGCCTGTTCGTCGACGACGACTCCACCGAGCGCGCGGTCAAGGCGGTCGACATCCCGCGCGCCGCCGTCCAGGAGCCGACCGACCTGCCCACCGGCGCGGTCGTCGCCCACGGCGGCCACACCTTCGCCGCGGTCGACCCGACGACCGGCAAGGCGTGGGTGCGGCCCGAGAGCCGGCTCGCGGGCTTCTCGGCCAAGACCACCCGGCCCGACACCACCGGCGCGCTGTCGGCCGCGGTCGGCACCGACGGTCGGGCCTACGTGCTCCACCGTGACGGCACGGTCACGCCGTACACGATCGGCGCCGACGGCGACCCGGCCGCCGGTGACGAGATCGACCTCGGCGGCGAGGTCGGCACCGACCCGACCAAGGTGCGGCTCAGCGTCGTGGGCGACACGCCCGTGCTGTTCGACCTGACGTCCCTCGAGGTCCGGCGCCCGGGCGCCGACCCGGTGGTCGTCGAGACGCCCGACCCGACGATGGTCGAGCTGCAGCAGCCCTCCGACGACACGGGCGAGGTCTACCTCGCGACGATGTCCGGTCTCTTCCACACCCCGCTCACGGGCGGCGGGCTCGAGCAGGTCGAGCACGGCACGGTGTCCGGCCGCCCGGCGGCGCCGGTCGTGATGACCGGCACCGACTGCGTCTACGCCGCCTGGGCCGACCCGGCGTCGCCCCACAACTACCTGCGCGACTGCGCCGACGACAGCCTCGACGACGGCTCGCCCATCCCCGGCATGCAGGACGGCGCCCACCTGCAGTTCCGGGTCAACCGCGAGGTCGTCGCGCTCAACGACACCGCCACCGGTGACAGCTGGCTGGTCCAGGACCCGGGCAAGGCCAAGATCGACAACTGGCCGGCGGTCGACCCCAACAACAAGAACCGGTCGAAGCTGAAGAAGACGACCGAGGAGGTCCCCGACCAGGAGAACCGGCCGCCCGAGCCCGAGGACGACGACCTCGGCGCCCGTCCCGGCCGCACGACCGTGCTGCCCGTGGTCGCGCTCAACGACCACGACCCCGACGGCGACATCGTCAGCATCACCCGGGCCCAGCACATGGGCGGTCCCGACCTCGAGATGCGCGTCGTCGGCGGGGGCACCCAGCTGCAGGTCGCGGTGCCGGCCGACGTCCGCGGCACGTCCGTCTTCCGCTACTACGTCTCCGACGGCAAGGTCAACGAGGAGCCCTACGCCACCGTCCGGATCAAGATCCGCGAGGACACCCAGCACGCCAAGCCGCTGCTGATGCCCCACCGCGAGCCGCGGCTGAGCGTCGCCCGTGGCAAGACGTCGAGCTACTACCTGCTCGCCGACTACTACGACCCCGACGGCGACGACCTCACCCTCACCTCCGCGACCGCGCGCGGCGGCGAGGTCGAGTACCGCCCCGACGGCACGATCACGTTCACCGACGACGGCAGCGGCGCCAAGGTGTCGGAGATCCAGTACACAGTCGAGGACGGCTTCGACACGATCGAGGGCAAGCTGCCGGTCCAGGTGCTCGGCGACACCGCGCCGCCGGAGCTGATCCCCGACCTGGCGTCGGGCGTGGCCGGCACGAGCGTCGTCGTCCAGCCGCTCATCAACGACCGCAACCCCGAGGGCACCGACCTCACCCTCAAGGGCGTGCGGGTGATCGGCGACGACGCCGGCACCTCGATCTCCCAGGACTTCGAGTCCGGCACGTTCACCTTCTCCGCGCAGAAGGCGCGCAGCTACTACCTGCAGTACTCCGCCTACAACTCCTCGGCGACCAAGACGTCGTTCATCCGGCTCGACATCGAGTCGCCGCCCAAGGACAACCGGCCGCCGATCGCGGTGCGCGACAAGGCGGTGATCACGCCCGGCGGCACCGCCCAGGTCGACCTGCTGCTCAACGACCTCGACCCCGACAACGACGTCCTGGCGGTCAAGCGGATCGGCCGCCCGTCGATCCCGGGTGTGAAGGTCTCGGTGGTCGACAAGCGGCTGGCCGTGGTCAGCTCGGCGACCGACATCACCGGCCCCGGCGCCACCGTCGAGTACGTCGTCTCCGACGGCCGCAGTTCGACGACCGGGCAGCTGGTGATCAGCCAGCGCCAGGCCACCCAGGTCAATCGGCACCCGGTCGCCAACAAGGACCAGGTCACCGTCCGCGCCGGCTCGGTCACCACGGTGCCGGTGCTGGCCAACGACTCCGACCCCGACGGCGGCAAGCCGCGGCTGTTCCAGTCCGACCTCATCAACGAGCAGAAGCTCGACGTCTGGGTGGCGGGCGACGCGCTGCGGCTGAAGGCGCCCGACAAACCCGGCACCTACTCGGTGATCTACGGCGTCCGCGACGCCGAGGGCCTCAAGGCCACCGCCGAGGTCAGCATCTACGTGGTCGCCGACTCGGCCAAGAACAACCACGCGCCGCTGCCCCAGCCGATCATCGACCGGGTCATCGCCGGCCGCCCGAAGGTGATCTCGGTCGACCTGGTGGGCGCCGACCCCGACGGCGACTCGGTCACCTTCCGCAGCATCCGCACCGCGCCGTCGCTGGGCCGGATCCTCGACACCGGCGTCGACTGGATCCGCTACGAGGCGTTCGACGACAAGGCCGGCACCGACTTCTTCCAGATCCTCGTCCAGGACAAGTACGGCGCGACGGGCGTCGCGGAGGTCCGGGTCGGCGTCGTGCCCGAGGAGGCGCAGAACCAGCCGCCGGTGGCGCTCGACGACAACGTGCTCGTCCAGCCCGACCGGACGATCTCCTACAACGTGCTGACCAATGACGTCGACCCCGACGACGACCCGCTGCGGATCACCGACGTCAACAGCAGCACGAAGCCGCAGCCGAAGCACCACAACGGCTTCATCGAGGTCCGCGTCGGCGACGCGCCCGACAACGGCGCCGCCGCGACCAATGTCGGCTACACGATCGAGGACGCCGCCGGCGCCCAGGACCACGCCGTCCTCAAGGTCTCGGCGAGCAAGGCGGCGCCCTTCTATGCGCCGATCGCGCGCGACGACGTCGCCGACCTGAGCGACATCATCGGCCGCGACCCGGGCTCGTGGGTCGAGATCCCGGTGCTCGACAACGACCTCGACTTCGACGGCGCCAAGGCCGACCTGCGGGTGAAGGGCTGCAACGCCGGCACCAGCGGCGAGTGCGAGGTCGTCGGCGGTGACACCAAGGTCCGGGTCAAGCTGAAGCGCCAGGACCAGGTGGTGCTCTACCGCCTCGACGACGCCGACCCCGAGTCGACCGACACCTTCGGCGTCATCTACGTCACCGGCACCGACAACGTCCCGCCGCAGCTGACCACCGACAAGGACCGGATCCCGGTCAAGGCGGTCGCCGGCCAGCGGGTCACCTTCGACCTCAAGGACCTGGTCGTCACCCGGGCCGGCCGCGAGCCGCGGATCGTCCCCGACACGCTGCCGACCGCCGTCAACGGCGCGGTCACGCCGGTCGAGGGCCAGCCGACGACGCTGGCGTTCACGCCGGCGCGGGGCGTGGTGGGCCCGGCGTCCGTGACCCTCGCCGTCTCCGACGGCCGGACGGCGGCCGAGGACTCCGCGCTGCAGTCGCTGCTCACCATCCCGATCGACGTCAAGCCGGCCGGCAACGTCGCGCCGCGGATGCGCGACGCCGCGGTCGACGTCAGCGTCGACGGCGACGCGGCCGAGGTCGACCTGGCCGGCCTGACCCGCGACGCCAACGAGCACGACATCGACAACATGACCTACACGGTGAAGTCCGCCGAGGCCGGCCTCACCGCGAGCGTCGACGCCGAGAGCGGCATCTTGTCGGTCGAGGCCGGCGGCGGCGCCAAGAACGGCGACACCCTCGGTGTGGTGGTCGTGGCCGACGACGGCCACGGCGGCACCGACGAGGCCACCATCACCGCCCACGTCGTCGACAGCGACCGGCCGCTGCTGCAGATCGGCTTGATCAGCGTCACCGGCAGCAAGGACGAGGCCCGCTCGGTCGACCTCGCCGACTATGCCGTCAACCCCTACCCGGGCGAGCCGATCAAGGCCAGCGACCCGCGGATCGAGGGCAGCGGCCACCTCGCCGACCTCAAGGCCGACGGCTCCAGCGTCTCCTTCCGGCCCACCGCGTCGGGCACGTCGACGATCAAGGTCACCGTCGCCGACGCCTCCGGCGACCGGGCGCGCAATGTCACCGCGCGGATCAGCGTGGTCGTGGTCGACGTCCCCGAGGCGCCCGACCGGCCCACGCTGTCGTCGGTCGAGGCCTCCTCGGCGGTGCTCTCGTGGCGCGAGCCCGAGGCCAACGGCGCGCCGATCGAGGAGTACGAGGTCAGCGGCTCCCACGGGTTCAAGCAGAGCTGCGCGGCGACCACCTGCCGGCTCGACGACCTGACGCCGGGCGAGGCCTACACGTTCACCGTGCGGGCCCGGAACTCCGTCGGCTGGAGCGACGCCAGCCCGGCGTCGGAGCAGATCACGCCCAACAAGGCGCCCGACCTGATGACCCCGCCGACGATCGTGGTCGAGTCCAAGCCGACCGGCAGCCGGATGGACCGGCAGCTGACCGTGCGCTGGACGCCGCCCACCAACGAGGGCTCGGCCATCACGTCGTACGAGATCAAGGAGGCCGGCAGCGGCCGCACCTGGGTGGCCGGGGGCAGCGAGACCTCGAAGATCATCTCGGGTCTGACCAACGGGACGCCGTATGCCTTCGAGATCCGGGCGGTCAACGAGGTCGAGCCGCGCCGCGAGTTCTCGGGCGCCTCGAAGGCGGTGTCGCCGTTCGGCGTGCCGCTGCGCTCGGGCGCTCCGCCGCAGCTGACCGCGAGCGAGGCGAGCGCCTACACCGACGACCCGTGGATCCGGATCGACTGGGCGCGCTGGTCGGAGTCGCAGAGCAACGGCAACCCGGTGTCGAGCTACACGATCACCTGCTCGGGCTGCAACCGGTCGAGCTATGTCGTCGACGGCTCGTCGTCGTCCAAGACGTTCGACGTCAGCGACGGCATCCGCAAGGGCCAGACCTTCACCTTCACCGTGGCCGCGACCAATGACGCCGGCACCAGCGACAAGAGCCCGAGCGTGTCGGGCCGGCCGTGGACCAAGGCCGGGCCGGTCCGCAACCTGCACGAGGTGGGCGACTCGCCGGCCGACAAGACCGCCGTCCTGGCGTGGGATCCGCCGGCCGACGACGGCGGCCTGCCGATCCGCTACTACGTCGTGCAGTTCGGCTCCGGCGGCTCGGCGACGGTCAACTCCGCGCCGGGTGGCGGCGGCACGGCGATCACCTTCCCCGACAACGGCACCTACTCGGTGCAGGTCTGGGCGGTGACCTTCAACGGCGACCGCATGGTCGAGGGCCAGAGCGACTCGGTCAGCGGCATCGACGTCTGGGGCAAGCCGTTCGCGCCGACCCTGGCGTCGTCGGAGACGAGCACCAACCCCTACCAGGTCGCGCTGCGCTTCCAGGCGGGCGGACGCAACGGGCCCAAGAGCGTCACCGGCATGCAGTACGCCGACAGCGCCGGCGGCCCGTGGACCGACGGCACTTACTCCACCTCCGACGTTCCCGAGGGCGGCTCCAGCAAGGTCGTCTGGGTGCGCACCGTCTCCTCGGCCACCGGCGACCGGCAGTACAGCGACCCGATCTCGTTCACCGGCTACTCGCGCGCCAAGACGCTGAGCGTGAAGTTCACCGGCTGCGTCGTGTCCTGCCGGGTCGACGTGTCCGGCGACGGCTACGTCAACGAGGCGCGCCAGGTCACGACCCAGCTGAGCGGCACCCTGGCGCCGACGGCCAACTCGACCTGCGACTTCAACCAGACCGTCACCGGCTCCTTCGGGAACAACTGGTACGCAGGCGGCAACGACTGCCGGCTCTCGGGCAGCGGCACCGTCACGATCACCACCAGTGGCGTCACCGCCTCCGACACGCGTTAGCACGAAAGGACATCCATGTCGCTCACCACCGAACAGACCGAGTGGTTCTCGCAGACCTTCGCCCAGCTCGTCGGCAACGTCGAGCAGGCGATCGTCGGCAAGACCGAGGTCGTCCGGCTCGCGTTCGTGACGCTGCTCGCCGAGGGACACCTGCTGCTCGAGGACTACCCGGGCACGGGCAAGACCTCGCTGGCCCGGGCGATCGCGCAGACCATCCAGGGCGACCACCACCGGATCCAGTTCACGCCCGACCTGCTGCCGAGCGACGTGACCGGCGTGACGATCTTCGACCAGCGCACCCAGGAGTTCGAGTTCCACCGCGGGCCGATCTTCTCCAATGTCGTGCTCGCCGACGAGATCAACCGGGCCTCGCCCAAGACCCAGTCGGCGCTGCTCGAGGTGATGGAGGAGTCGCAGGTCACCGTCGACGGCGTCACCCACCAGGTCGGCCAGCCGTTCATGGTGATCGCGACCCAGAACCCGATCGAGCAGGCCGGCACCTACCGGCTGCCCGAGGCCCAGCTCGACCGCTTCCTGGTGAAGATCTCGCTCGGCTACCCCGACCACGAGAGCACCGTCCAGATCCTCACCAACGCCCCGAAGGGCAAGGCGGCCACGGTGCTGCGCCCGATCATCAGCGGCGACAACGTGCTGCACCTGATCGGCCTGGCCCAGCAGGTCCACGTCGAGTCGGCGGTCTACGAGTACGTCTCCAGCATCACCGAGGCCACCCGCGAGGCGCCCGAGGTGGTGCTCGGCACCAGCGTCCGGGCCGGTCTGGCGCTGGTCCGCGCGGCCCGCGCGCTGGCGCTGTCCTACGGCCGCAGCTATGTCGTCCCCGACGACGTCAAGGCGCTCGCCGTCCCCGTGCTCGCGCACCGGATGGTCCTCGACCCCGAGGAGGACTTCCGCGGCACCACGACCGAGGACGTCGTGCGCCGGGTCCTCGAGCGGGTGTCGGTGCCGCTGGAGCCTGTTGGTCGATGAGTCCCCGCTCCTGGGTGGCCGGCGCCCGCCGTACGCTCACCGACCTGTCCCGGCGCCGCCTGGCGCTGGCCGGCGCGCTGCGCGACGACCTCGCGCGGCGCACCCGACGGGTCCGGACGGCGTTCCGGCCCGTCGCCGAGACGGTCACGCCCGCCGGCTGGACGGTCGGCGTGCTCGCCGTCGTCCTGCTGGTGGCGGGGCCGGTGCTGCACTGGCGTGAGCTGATCGGCGGCGGTGTCTTCCTGGGTCTGGTGCTGCTGCTCGCGGTGCTCTTCGTGATCGGCCGGCAGCCGTTGGCGGCGCGGCTCGACCTGGCCCGCGAGCGGGTGATCGTGGGGGAGCGGGCCAACGGCTACCTCACGCTCACCAACCCGAGCGGACGGCGGTCGCGGCCGCTGGTCGTGGAGTTCCCGGTCGGCGCCGGACGGGCGGCCTTCGAGCTGCCCGCGCTCGCGCCGGGGGCGCTGCACGAGGAGCTGTTCGCGATCCCGACCGCCCACCGCGCGGTCCTCGACGTCGGGCCGGTCACCGCGGTGCGCGCCGACCCGCTGGGCCTGCTGCGCCGCGAGCGCCACCTCAGCGAGATGGACACCCTCTACGTGCACCCCAAGACGCTGCGCGTCGACGGCTCCGCGGCCGGCCTGGTCCGCGACCTGGAGGGCCGCACGGTGCCGAAGGTGTCCGACAACGATGTCTCCTTCCACGCGCTGCGCGGCTACGTCCCGGGCGACGACCGGCGCCACATCCACTGGAAGTCGAGCGCCAAGACCGGGACGCTCATGGTCCGCCAGTTCGAGGAGACCCGGCGCTCCCACCTGCTCACCATGGTCAGCTCGCGGCTCGAGGACTACGCCAGCGACGACGAGTTCGAGCTGGCCATCTCGGTCGCCGGCTCGCTCGGCACCCAGGCGCTCGCCGACGGCCAGCAGCTCAGCGCCGCGTCGTCCCACGCGTCGCTGCCGGCGGGCGGGGCGCAGCGCTTCCTCGACGGCTTGTCCGGGCTGACCTACGACTGGCAGGCGCGCCGGCTGGTCGACGTCACCCGCAGCCTCGGCAACGACGAGCTCGCCGCGAGCGTGATCGTGCTGTGCGTCGGATCCGGCGTCACGATCACCGAGCTGCGCCGGGCCCGGCAGTACCTCCCCGTCGACACCCGCGTCATCGCGGTGCGCTGCGTGATCGGCCAGGAGCCGTCGGTGCGCTGGCTGGGCGACCTCGGCGTCGCGACGATCGGCCGGCTCGAGGAGCTCGGCGTCGCCGTACGGCGGGTGGCGGCATGAGCCAGAGCATGAGCAACCCGGTGCTCGTCGTACCGCACCGGGGGCGGGGACGCCGGGATCTTCCGGCGTGGTGGCTCGCGCTCGTCGACGCGGTCCTGCTCGTGGGGCTCGGCGTGCTGTGCGCGTGGCCGCTGCGCGAGGCCTACAGCGGCAGCCGTTGGCTGGTCGCGGTCGTCGTCGGGCTGGTGCTCGGCGTGACGATCGCGTGGCTGGGCGCGCGCTGGCGCTGGGGCCCCTGGACGACGGCCCTGGCCGCGGCCGCCGCCTATCTGCTGGTGGGCTCGGCGGTCGCCGTACCGGACCGGGCGGCGGGGGGCGTCGTCCCGACCGCCGACTCGCTGCACGATCTCGCGGTCGGGCTGGTGCGCGCGTGGCGCGAGGCGCTGACGCTGCCGGTGCCGCTCGGCGAGAGCGGCGTGGTGCTGATCGTGCCGCTGGTGACCGGGCTGGTCGGCGGGCTGGTGGCCGCGCTCTGGCTGTGGCGGTCGCGGTGGCCGGGCCTCGCCGGGCCGGTCCTCGGGCTGGTCCTGGCGCTCGCGGCGTCCTTCGGCGACGTGTCCGCGCAGGCCGCGCTGACCCGTGGCCTCGTGGTCGCCGCGGTCGGCGTGATCTGGCTGCGCTGGCGCTCGATGCTGCACCTGCGGGCGCGCTGGGGACGCCGGATCCTGGCGACTCTCGTGGTCGTCGGCGTGGCCGGCGGCGCGGCGACCGGTCTCGGCTCGCTCGGCGACGCCGGCGCCCACCGGACCGTGCTGCGCGACCACGTCGACCCGCCGTTCGACCCCCACGACTACCCGAGCCCGCTGGCGAAGTTCCGCGCGTACAAGAAGGAGCCGCTGCGCACCGAGGACACGCTCTTCACCGTCGACGGGCTCGAGAGCGGCACGCTGGTGCGGTTCGCGGTGATGGACACCTACGACGGCATCGTCTGGAACGTCTCCGGCGGCCCCGGCTCGGCGCACGACTCCGGCACCTTCCGGCGGCTGCGCAACGACCCCGACGCCAACGCCAAGGCGTCGGTGCGGGGCGAGATCACGATCGGGTCCTACACGGGCGTGTGGGTGCCGAGCGTCGGCGAGACGCTGTCGATGACGCCGCTCACCGACGGCCACGTCGACAGCGACGCGGCGTCCGAGCTGGTGATCAACCCCGAGACCGGCACCGTCGCCCAGGTGGGCGGCGTCAAGCCCGGCACCACCTTCGAGATCGAGGCCGACGTCCCGACGCCGCTGGTCGACGAGGAGATCTCCAGCCTCGAGGCCGAGGCCGGCGTCTCGTTGCCACCGCCCGCGATCGTGCCGGAGGAGCTGGTCGACCGCGTCCAGCGCTGGCAGACCGACGACGGCTACGGCGGCGGCACGGGCGGGGCGCTCGCCCAGTTCCTGCGCGACGCCTTCCGCGAGCACGGCTTCTACTCCGACGGCATCGACGACGACGTCCCCGCCGGCCACGGCGCGAGCCGGCTGGCGATGCTCACCAAGACCACGACCCCCGTCGGTGACGCCGAGCAGTACGCGGCCGCGATGGGCGTCATCGGCCAGCGCCTCGGCCTGCCGATCCGCGTCGTCGTCGGTTTCAAGGTCCCGCCGGGCGGGGGAGACGTCCGCGGCGAGAACGTCACCGCCTGGACCGAGGTCAAGCTCAAGGGCGTCGGCTGGGTGCCCTTCGAGCCGACGCCGCCCGAGGACCAGAAGCTGCGCCGGCCCAACGACGACCCGGAGGAGAAGCCGCAGCCGCAGGTCCTCCAGCCGCCGCGCGTGCCCGGCGAGCCGAAGGAGGCGAGCGACAACCTGCAGCAGGGCGACGGGCAGCGCAAGGAGCTCGACATCCTCGAGGTGCTCGGGACCATTCTCGGGATCGCCTTCGACATCGCGAAGGTCGTCCTCCTGCTCTCGCCGCTGTGGGGCGTGCTGCTGTTCAAGCGGCTCCGCCGGCGCCGCCGCCGGCGCGCCGACGACGCCACCACCCGCCTCACCGGCGCCTGGCACGAGCTCGCCGACCGGATGCGCGACCTCGGCGTCCGCCCCGTCCCCGGCGCGACCCGGCGCGAAAGTGCATACGCCGCGGCCGACCGGTACGACGCCGTACCGGTGGTGACGCTCGCCCACACCGCCGACCGCCACGTCTACGGCGCCGACGAGCCGACCCTCGACGAGGCCCAGGCCTACTGGGCCGACGTCGACACCGCGCTGCGCCGGATCCGCAAGGCCACCCCCTGGTGGCGCCGGGTCGCGGCCCGCTTCTCGCTCGCCTCGGTGCCGTGGCGGCCGGCCGTCGAACGGCTGCGCACCTGGGCCGCCGGCGCCGCGCAGCGGATCGCGGTGCGGGTCAGGCGCCGGGTCGCTGGTATTTTCCGCCGCAGGTAGTCAGCAGGTCGTCAGCAGGTCGGGTTCTCTCGGGGGTGGGTATGAAGGTTCGTCGTTGGCTGGGCGCGGGCGCCGCGCTGGTCGTCGGAGCAGCGCTGGTGGTGCAGCCGAGCGGGGCGGAGGCGTCGGCCTTCGCAGCCTCGGTCACCGCATCCGACACGGTCACCGCGTCGGGCGATCCGTCGTGCCCCAACACGGTCTCGATGAGCGGCCCGCGCCCCGGCACCGTGTCCTTCCCGATCGACGGCGTCACCCGTGACTACCGCCTCGACCGCACCGGCACCGCCGGCAGCAGCAGCGTGCACACGACCGCGGCGGTGCGCGGCAGTGTCGCCACCAACCCGTGGGGAACCACTCGCGTCGCCGCGCGGATCGGCGCCTCCGCGTCCGCTCGCCCCGCCGCCGCGACCGTCTGCTCGGCCTCGGCGACGAGCACCGGCAGCCTCTCGGTCCGGATCGCCGCTCCGCGCCGCTCGTGGCTCGTCGTACGGACCTCCGGCAAGCTGGCCGGCGCCGACTCCGCCATCGGGCTCGAGTCCGACAATGGCGCCGTCGTCCTGCCCCTCGACCTGGGCCGCTCGCTCACCCGCCTGGTGCCCGAGAGCACCTACACCCTGGTCGCCGGCGTCACCGCGAGCGTGACCGTGCCCGCCCACTCGACCACGGCGCGCGGCGAGCAGGGCTCGTTCGACGCCTCGCTCGCCCTCTATCCGATCGGCACCCTCCGCAAGCAGACCGGCACCGGCAAGGCGTTCCTCAAGGCCGGCAACCGCGACTGCGCCCGCAAGCGCGTCGACCTCACCCTCTCCGCCCGCGCCCACAAGAAGGCCCGCCGGATCACCCTCACCCTCAACGGCAAGCAGGTGAAGGTCCTCACCGGCCGCTCGCTGCAGCGCGCCGTCGTCCGGGTCAAGCGGATCCCGGCCACGTCGGGCGGTGTGGTCGGCGCGACCGTCGTCCTCAAGTCCGGCGCGGTGCGGAGGATGAAGGCCAGCTCCTGGCCCTGCGCCTGAGCAACGACCCGCGGCCCCGTCGCCCGTTGACAGGTGACAGACCTGTCAACAAGCATGACCACCGGTCGTGACGCCGGTCACGCGGACATGGGGAGGTCGGGATGGTCGCTCGCGCGCGCTCCGGAGGGCTGCTCGCCCTCGCGCTGGCACTGGTGGCGGTGCTCGCCACCCTCACACCGGGCGCGGCGGCGCCCGCGCTGGCAGCGCCCGCTCCGGCAGCGCCCGACCCCTTCTTCGCCTACACCGGCGCCAAGCCGCTCGCGGACTACGCGCCCGGCGCCGTCCTCAAGACCCGCGCGCTGCCATACACGCTCGCCGGTCTCCCGCTCCCGCTCCGGGTCGTCCAGGTCGTCTTCCGCACCACCGACCAGCGCGGCCGCGCGGTCGCGGGCGTGACGTCGATCGTCAAGCCCCTCGCCGGTACGACGAAGCGCGTCATCTCCTACCAGTCCTTCTACGACTCCCTCGACCCCGAGCACGGCCCGTCCCGCGCGATCGCCGGCAGCCGCGAGTCCGGTGCGATGGCGGCGCACGTCGAGACCGTGCTGATGTCGACCTTCCTGCTCCAGGGCTACGCGATCCTGATGCCCGACACCGAGGGCCCGACGGCCGACTTCGCGGCGGGCCCGGAGTACGGCCAGGTGACACTCGACGGGATCCGCGCGGCGCTCGCCGCGCCCGGCACCGGCATCGCGAGCACCGCGAAGGTCGGGCTCATCGGCTACTCGGGCGGGGCGATCGCGACCAACTGGGCGTCGGTGCTGGCGCCGTCGTACGCGCCCGACGTCAACCGCCGCCTGGTCGGGGCCGCCGAGGGCGGGGTGCTGGTGCGGCCCGCCGCCAACCTCGGGTACGTCGACGGCAGCCGGGTCTGGGCCGGCGTGATGCCGATGGCGGTGGTCGGGGTCTCCCGCGGGTTCGGCATCGACCTCACCCCGTACCTCAGCGACAACGGCCGCCAGGTCTACGACGAGCTGCAGAAGGCGCCGATCCTCGACGTCCTCGGCCACTACCCGGGCCTGACCTGGAAGCGGCTCACCAAGCCGGCGTACGCCGATCCCGCGCGCATCCCCGCCTTCGTCACGACCGTCAACCAGCTCAACCTCGGCACCCGCCCGACGCCGACCGTGCCGATGTTCATCGGCCAGGGCACCGGCGGCGAGCTGGAGGGCACCCGGGCGAGCGCCGCCCTCGGCAAGGGCGACGGGGTGATGATCGCCGGCGACGTCCGCTCGCTCGCCCGGCAGTACTGCGCGGCCGGCCTCCCCGTGGTCCACCACGAGTACCCGCTCAGTCACTTCACGTCCGTCCCGTTCTGGCTGCCCGAGGCGATCGCCTGGCTCAGCGCCCGATTCGCAGGCAGGGCCGCGCCGAGCAACTGCGCCTCGATCGCGCCGGGCAACCCGCTCACGCCGCTGCGTGCAGCGGGCTAGACCGGTGCTGTGATCTGTGTCCCGCGGCCGGCTCGGTGCTTGCCGCGGGCGCGCTCGATGGAGATACTCGTTCAAAATTAGAACGTGTTCTACATGGGGTGAACGACGTGTACGACTTCGCCGGCGACCACGCCGACCACGCCGACCACGGCGAGAGGGAGAGCAGCGGGCCGCACCGCGCGCTCCTGCTGCTCGAGCTGCCGCGCTGGACCATGGAGTACGGCGCCTCGCGCCTGCTCGACCTGGCCCATGCGGTGACGCCCACCGACCCCGACCTCGGCCAGGGGCGCCCGGTGCTCGTGCTGCCCGGCTTCTCCGCGCACGACAAGCTGACCGGTCGGCTCCGCGGGCACCTCGGCCGGCGCGGGTGGGACGTCCACGGCTGGAACCTCGGCAGCAACCACGGCCTCACCGAGAAGATCGTCGAGGGCCTGCCGCGCCGCTTCGCCGAGATCGCGGATCGGTACGACGAGCCGGTCAGCGTGGTCGGCTGGAGCTTCGGCGGCCTGCTCGCCCGCTGGCTCGCCCACGAGCACCCCGACCGGGTCCGCCAGGTCGTCTGCCTCGGCTCGCCGTGGCGCGCCGAGGGGGAGCGGACCCGCGCCACCGGCCTGTTCGAGAAGTCCCGCGAGAAGCACGGCATCGTCGCCAACGCCCGTGAGATCGTCGACCTACTCCGCGGCCCGGTCCCCGTCCCGCTCACCGCGGTCTGGTCGAAGACCGACGGGATCGTGCCGTGGCAGGGCTGCACCGTCGACGAGCGGCAGGACCCGCCGGCCGAGAACATCGAGGTCGTCAGCAGCCACGTCGGCATGGTCGCCAGCCCGCTGGTCCTCTCGGTCGTCGTCGACCGGCTCCGGCAGGACCCCGCCGACTGGCGGCCGTTCGCGTGGCGCACGCTCGTCCCCGGGATCGCGTCGTGAGCGCGCTCGAGGGCCGCGACCCGGCGTACGTCGCCGCGGCGCTGCCCGCGCTCAAGCTCGCGATGAGGGGCTACTTCCGCTCCCGCGTCAGCGGCATGGAGAAGGTGCCGGACGGCGGCGCGCTCATCGTCGGCAACCACTCCGGCGGCCTGACCCCGATGGACGTCCCGATCATCGCGGTCTCCTTCGCCGAGACCTTCGGGGCCGAGCGGCCGCTCTACTGCCTGGCCCACGACCTGCTCTTCACCGGCGCCGCCGGCCCGGTGCTGCGGAAGTTCGGCTTCGTCAACGCCACCCGCGAGGCGGCGCACGAGATCCTCACCGGCGGCGGCGTCACCATCGTCTTCCCCGGCGGCGACTACGACACCTTCCGGCCGACCCGCCAGGCGACCGTGGTCGACTTCAACGGCCGCACCGGTTACATCCGCACCGCGCTCCGGGCCGGCGTACCGATCGTCCCCGTCGTGTCGGTCGGCGGCCAGGAGTCGCAGCTCTTCCTCACCCGCGGCGAGTGGATCGGCAAGCGCTCCCCGCTGCGCAAGCTGATGCGGACCGACCTCTTCCCGATCGCGTTCGGCTTCCCGTTCGGCCTGTCGCCGGCACCGCTCAACCTGCCGCTGCCGACCAAGATCACCACCCAGGTGCTCGATCCCATCGACGTCGCGGCGGAGTTCGGCCCGGAGCCGGACGTCGTCGAGGTCGACCGGGTGATCCGCGGCCGGATGCAGGACGCCCTCGTCGCCCTCCAGCGCCGGCGCCGGCTGCCGGTCCTCGGGTGAGCGCGGTGCTCGCCCGGTTGCGGACCCAGCTCTGGGTCCTCAGGATGCTCCTCACCAGCCGGATGCTGGTGCCGATGAGCCCGGCCAAGTACGTCCGCCTGATCGGGATCCTGCGCCGCCAGGGCACGAACGCCACGTCCAGCTTCGCCCTCGCCGCCGTACGACGACCCCACGGCGCGGCCCTCGTCGACGAGCGCGGCACGCTCACCTGGCAGGACCTGCAGGACCGCTCGGCCGCCCTCGCCGCCGGCCTGATCGACGTCACCGGCGGCCCGGTCGAGACCGTCGCGATCCTGTGCCGCAACCACCGCGGCTTCGTCGACGCGCTCATCGCCAGCTCCCGCCTCGGCGCGAGCGCGCTGCTGCTCAACACCGGCTTCTCCGGTCCGCAGCTCGCCGACGTGATGGAGCGCGAGGGCGCCCGGGTGATCCTGTACGACGAGGAGTTCGCCGGGGTCGTCGCCGACGCCCGCGCCCGCGTCGACGGGCTGGTCGAGGTCCTCGGCTGGACCGACGCCCCGGCCACCGAGACGAGCCCGCTCAGCATCGACGGCCTCATCGCCGCCCACGCCGGCCAGGCGCCGCCCCGGCCGGCGAGCCGCGGCCGGGTCGTGCTGCTCACCTCCGGCACCACTGGCACCCCGAAGGGCGCCCGCCGCAGCGGGGGAGGCGCCGACGAGCTCGCCGGGATGCTGGAGAAGATCCCGTGGCGCGGCGAGGAGACCGTCGTCGTCGCGGCGCCGATGTTCCACGCGTGGGGCTTCGGCCAGCTGGTGATCGCGGCGACGATGACCTGCACCGTCGTCACCCGTCGCCGGTTCGACCCCGAGGCGACGCTGACGCTGGTCGACGAGCACCGCGCGAGCGGGCTGAGCGTCGTCCCCGTCATGCTCGAGCGGATCATGGACCTCCCGGTGGCCACGCTCGACCGCCACCCGATGCGCAGCCTGCGCTTCGTCTCCGCCAGCGGGTCGCGGATGCGGCCGCAGTCGGTCCTCGCGTTCATGGACCGCTACGGCGACCTGGTCCACAACAGCTACAACGCCACCGAGGCCGGCCAGATCAGCGTCGCGCAGCCGGCCGACCTGCGGCACGCCCCCGACACGGCCGGCAGGCCCGTCCGGGGCACCCTGCTCCGCGTCGTCGACGACGGCGGCCGCGACGTCGGGCCGGGCGTCGTCGGCCGGATCCTGGTCCGTGGCGCCTCGCCGTTCGACGGCTACACGGCGGGCGCGTCGAAGGAGTTCATCGACGGCTACATGGTCAGCGGCGACGTCGGCCGGCTCGACGCCGAGGGCCGCCTCTATGTCGTGGGCCGCGACGACGACATGATCGTCTCCGGCGGCGAGAACGTGTATCCGATCGAGGTCGAGAAGGTCATCGGCGCCCACCCCGCCGTCCGCGAGGTCGTGGTGGTCGGCGTCGACGACGAGGCGTTCGGCCAGCGGCTCGCGGCGTACGTCGCGCTGACGCCCGGCGCCGCGGCCTCCTCCGACGACCTCAAGGCGCACGTCAAGGCGCAGCTGGCGGGCTACAAGGTGCCGCGGGAGGTCGTCGTCCTCGACGCCCTCCCGCGCAACGCCTCGGGCAAGATCATGGTCCGCGAGCTGCCGGAGGCGGCGTCGTGACCCGGCCGGCGATCGAGCGGATGGCCGGCATCGACGCCGGCTTCCTCTACATGGAGACCCCGTCGGTCCACATGCACACGCTCAAGATCGCGATCCTGGAGGCCGACGACGCCCTGTCGTACGACGCCTTCGTGGCCGGGATGCTCTCCCGTCTCAAGCGGCTGCCGCCACTGCGCCGGCGCGTGGTCGAGGTGCCCTTCGGGCTCAACCACCCGGTGTGGGTGACCCAGCCGCGGATCGACGTCCCGTACCACATCCGTCGGCACCGGATCGGCGGCCCCAGCGGCACCGGCGGCATGCGCGAGCTGGAGCAGCTCATCGGCATGATCGCCAGCACGCCGCTGCACCGCGACCGCCCGCTCTGGGAGCTGCACTACTGCGAGGGCCTCGACGGCGGCCGGGTCGCCGTCGTCGGCAAGATGCACCACGCCCTCGCCGACGGCGCCGCGGCCAACGCGCTCCTCGCCAACGTCACCGACGTCCGGTCGGCGGCGACGCCGGAGCCGGTGCAGGAGGAGTATGCCTCGACCGAGCGGCTGCCCAGCCGGATCCAGCTGCTGCGCCACGCCTGGGCCGACGCCGCCGCGCAGATCGGCACCCTGCCCGGGCTGTTGCTGCGCACGATCCTCGGCATCGTCGGCGTCCTGAAGGAGCGGCGCGCCGGTGCGAGGTCGCCGGTGCCGGTGCTGCACGCGCCGCGCGTCTCGTTCAACGGCGCGCTGACGCCGCTGCGGTCGTTCGCGACGGTGACCCTGCCGCTCGGCGAGCTCAAGCGGATCCGCGCGCAGCACGCCGGCGTCACCCTCAACGACATCGTGCTGGCCACCGTCTCCGGCGCGCTGCGCCGCTGGCTGGCCGACCACGACGAGCGGCCGTCGTCCTCGCTGCTGGCGGGGGTGCCGGTGAGCGCCGACGAGCGGGACGCCGTGCCGCGCCTCGGCGGCAACCGGGTCTCCAACCTGTTCACGACGCTCGCCACCGACGTCGACGACCCGGCCGAGCGGCTGCGCGTGATCGCCGAGACCACCTCGCACGCGAAGCGGATCCAGGCCCGGCTCGGCGCCTCGATCCTCGCAGACTGGTCGCAGTTCACGCCGCCACGCCCGTTCACGGCCGCCGTGCGGGCCTACTCCCGGCTGCACGCCGCCTCCTGGCACCCGGCCGCCTTCTCGGCGATCGTGTCCAACGTCCCAGGGCCGCGGGAGCCGGCCACCGTCGGCGGCGCGCGTCTCGGCGACCTGTTCAGCGTCGGGCCGCTCGTCGACGGGATCGGGCTCAACGTCACGGTCTGGTCGTACGTCGACCGGATGAACTTCTCGCTCCTCGCCTGCCCGGACCTGCTGCCCGACGTCCACGTCCTGGCGTCCTCCTTCCCGGCCGCGCTGGCCGAGCTCGACCTCGAGCCGCCTGCGGACCAGGCACCCGACCGCACCCCCCGAAGGAATCTCGCGTGACCACCCGAGTGATCAAGTCCGTCGGCCGGACCGCGGTCCGCACCGCCGTGGACGGCGTCCGGACCGGCATCCGCCGTACCCAGCGCTTCCCGGCGCTGCCGGAGCTCCCGGCCGGCCGCGTGCTCGACCTGCCCGGGCGCGGCGAGACCTTCGTCGTCGACACGGGGGAGCCGGCGCCGGGCGCGCCGACGCTGCTGCTCTTCCACGGCCTGGCCACGACGTCGTACCTGACCTGGTTCAGCACGCTCGCCGAGCTGCGCGCGACCCACCGGATCGTGATGCTCGACCAGCGCTGGCACGGGCGCGGGATCGCGTCCGAGCGGTTCTCGCTGGAGGACTGCGTCGACGACGCGGCCGCCGTCCTCGACGAGCTGGGGATCGGCTCGGTCATCGCGGTCGGCTACTCGATGGGCGGCGCGCTGGCCCAGCTGTTCTGGCGTCGCCACGGCGAGCGGACGGCGGGCCTGGTGCTCGCCTCGACCGCCGCCTGCTGGAAGGAGACCGTCGGCGACGCGATGTTCTACCCGGTCCTCGGCGCCGCCAACGCCCGCTTCCACGGGCACTACCTGGCGCGCGTGCGCGAGGTGCGGGCCGGGCTCGCCGACGACCGGCACGTGGGGGAGGAGATGTCGACCTGGGCGTGGGGCGAGTTCCGCAGCACCAGCGCCTGGGCGATGCCGGAGGTGCTCGGCGCGCTCGGCGGCTTCGACGCCCGCCCGTGGCTGGGCGAGATCGACGTCCCGACCGCGGTCGTCGTCACCGCTCGCGACCACGCCATCCCGACCGCGCGGCAGCGGGCGATGGCCGCCGCCATCCCGGACGCGACGGTGCACGAGACGCCGGGCGGGCACGCCTCGGTGGTCTTCGACGTCAACCACTGGCGACCGGTGTTCCTGGCCGCGGTCGCCGAGGTGGTGACCCGCTCCGCGTCGTACCGGACGATTCGGTCGTGAAATCGCCCGATGCGCGACCCGAACGTCCGGTACGACGGGCGATCGGGGTCAGGACTGGTGCACGTAGTTGTCGAGCTGGTCGCGCTCGAACTGCAGCTGGTCGATCTTCTGCTTGACCATGTCGCCGATGCTGACGATGCCGACCACGGCGCCGTCGGCGTCGGCGACGGGGATGTGCCGGAACCGGCCCTCGGTCATCACCTGCATGACCTCGTCGAGGTCGTCGTCGGGGGAGCAGGTGCGGACGTCGGACGTCATGATCGCCGACACCACGTTGTTGATGACCGTGCCGTCGCTGTGGAGGTGGCGGACCACGTCGCGCTCGGACACGATGCCGTCGAGCGTCGTGCCGTCGGCGCTCACCACGACCGCGCCGATGTTGTGCTCGGCGAGGGTCGCGAGGAGCTCGCGTACGCCGGCCTCGGGGCGGATGGTGACCACGTCCCGGAGTGACTTCGAGTGGAGCACGTCTGCGATGCGCATGTGACGCAGGTTACTCGGGAGTGTCCCTGTCGTCACTGGTCTCGTCGCGGGCCTGGCGCCGGGCGCGCAGGTCGGAGACGCTGCCGGGACCGCTGCGCGGCCAGTCCGGGTCGCTGCCGTCGTCGGCGATGCTGCCCAGGAACGACAGCGCCGCGTCGTGCAGGTGGCCGTTGCTGGCCAGCGCGTTGCCGCCCCACGGACCGTCGCGTCCCTCGAGCGAGGTGAACCGCCCGCCGGCCTCGCGGACGATGATGTCGAGGGCCGCCATGTCGTAGACCTCGAGCTCGGGCTCGGCGGCCAGGTCGACGGCGCCCTCGGCGAGCAGCATGTAGGACCAGAAGTCGCCGTACGCGCGGGTGCGCCAGACCCGGCGCATCAGCGCGAGCAGGTCGTCGCCGAGGCCACGGTCCTCCCAGCCGCTGATCGAGGAGTAGGAGAAGGAGGCGTCCTCCATCCGTCGTACGTCGGACACGTGGCACGGCGTCGCCTTCATCAGCGACTTGCCGGTCCACGCGCCCTGCCCGGTCGAGGCCCACCAGCGTCGCTGCAGCGCCGGCGCGGACACCACGCCGAGGACGACCTCGTCGTCGACGACCAGGGAGATCAGCGTGGCCCAGACCGGGACGCCGCGGACGAAGTTCTTGGTGCCGTCGATCGGGTCGACGATCCAGCGCCGCTGCGAGTGGCCCGACGTCCCCTGCTCCTCGCCGGTGACGGCGTCGCGGCTGCGCGCCTTGGAGAGAGTACGACGGATCGACTCCTCGACCGCCTGGTCGGCGTCGGTCACCGGCGTCAGGTCCGGCTTGCTCATCACGTGCAGGTCGAGCGCGCGGAAGCGGGCCTGGGTGAGCGAGTCCGCGTCGTCGGCGAGCAGGTGCGCCAGACGCAGGTCGTCGGTGTAGTCGGGGGCAGCCACAGGGGCACCCTAGCCGTGTCACTGCTTTGCCGAGCCCTTGGCACGGCGTGGGTCTGGTTCCGGTGCCCGCGGGTGGTGCAGTCTTCGACCATGGAGATCAACGGCCTGCCCCTGCATCCCCTCGCCGTTCACGGAGCCGTCGTGCTCGCTCCACTCGTCGCGCTGCTCGCGCTGGCCTACCTGCGCCCGTCCTGGCGCGACCGGCTGCGCTGGCCGCTCGTCGCCGGCGCGGCGATCGCGGTGGGCGCCGTGGTCCTCGCCTTCGTCTCCGGCAACCACTTCCGCAACGCCAACGCCTTCTTCGTCTCCCCGAAGTCGGCGATCACCGACCGCGTCGACCACCACCACAACCTGGCCCGGATCACGCTGTGGGTCGCGCTCGCCTTCGGCGCGGTGGCGCTGCTCAACGCGCTGCTGCACGAGCGGCTCGGCGGCGCCGCCCGGATGCTCCTCGGCGTGCTGCTCGCGGCCGGCGCGATCGGCGTGATCGTGATGGTCGTGCTCACCGGCGACGCCGGAGCGAGGGCAGTCTGGGGAACGAACTTCAAGGGCTGAGCGCGGCTCAGTAGTCGGTCACCGACCGCGCCGCCAGCAGGCGCCGGAAGGACGCCACCCGCTCCGGGTCGGCGTCTCCCGACGCGATCGCCTCGTCGAGCCCGCACTCGGGCTCGTCCTCGCCGTGGGTGCAGCCGCGCGGGCAGTCCTCGGTCATCTCGTCGAGGTCGGGGAACGCCTCGATCAGGTGCTCCGGCTGGACGTGCGCCAGCCCGAACGACCGGATGCCCGGGGTGTCGATGATCCAGCCGTCGCCGTCGGCCAGCGGCAGCATCAGCGCGGACGTCGAGGTGTGCCGGCCCTGACCGGTCACCGCGTTGACGTGGCCGGTCTCGCGGCGCGCGTCGGGCACCAGCGCGTTGACGAGCGTGGACTTGCCGACGCCGCTGTGCCCGATGAGCACGCTGGTCTCGCCGCGCAGCCGGTCGTGCAGCGCGTCCAGGCCGACGATCGTGCGGTCGGGGTCGCGCCGGGTGACCTCCCACGGCACACCCAGCGACCGGTACGTCGCCAGCAGCGTCTCCGGGTCCTCCAGGTCCGCCTTGGTGAGGCACAGCAGCGGAGCCATCCCGCCGTCGTACGCCGCCACCAGCGCGCGGTCGATCCATCGCGGCCGCGGCTCGGGGTCGGCGAGGGCGGTGACGATGACGAGCTGGGTGACGTTGGCGACGATGACCCGCTCGACCGGGTCGTCGTCGTCCGCCGTCCGGCGCAGGACCGTCGTGCGCTGGGTGACCTCGACGATCCGCGCGAGCGTCCCGTCGGCGCCGGACACGTCGCCCACGACGCGGACCCGGTCGC
Source organism: Nocardioides ginsengisoli (assembly GCF_039537225.1). NCBI lineage: Bacteria > Bacillati > Actinomycetota > Actinomycetes > Propionibacteriales > Nocardioidaceae > Nocardioides > Nocardioides ginsengisoli. The sequence goes on along the minus strand of NZ_BAABAC010000024.1, from coordinate 173,694 downwards.
CCACGACGACACCCTTGCGGCCCAGCGGGCGCGCCTTCATCGCCATCACCACGATGTCGCCGACGAGCAGCGTGAACCGGCCGCGGTCGACGGTGACGACCACGCCGTCGACGGCGTCGTCGTGGGTGGGGCGCTCCTTGGTGCGGGGGCGGGTACGCCGGCGCGGACGGTCGTAGTGCTCGACGTCGTGCTCGTCGTACCGCGGCATCAGAGGAGTCCGGCCCAGAAGCCGGCGAAGTCGGGGAAGGTCTTGCTGGTCGTGGCGACGTTCTCGACGAGGACGCCGGGGACCGCGGCGCCGACGATGACGGCCGCGTGGGCCATCCGGTGGTCGGCGTAGGTGTGGAAGACGCCGCCGGTGAGGGCGGCCGGGCGCAGCGTGAGCCCGTCGGGGTGCTCGGTGACGTCGGCGCCGAGCGCGCCGAGCTCGGCGGCGAGCGCGGCGAGCCGGTCGGTCTCGTGGCCGCGGATGTGGGCGATGCCGGTGAGGTGGGACGGCGTCCGGGCGAGCGCGCACAGGGCGGCGACGGCGGGCGCGAGCTCGCCGACGTCGTGGAGGTCGGCGTCCAGGCCGTGCAGCCCGCGCCAGCCCTCGGCCGGCCCGGTGACCCGCAGCCCCTCGGCGGTCCGCTCGACCGTGCAGCCCATCCGCGCCAGCAGGTCGCGCAGCGCGTCGCCGGCCTGGGTGGTGGCCTCCGGCCAGTCGCGGACCGTCACCGATCCGCCGGACACCGCGGCGAGCGCCAAGAAGGGCGCGGCGTTGGAGAGGTCGGGCTCGATCGCCTCGTCGTACGCCGCGACGGGGCCGGGCGCGACCGCCCACCGGTCGGCGTCGCCGTCGTCGACCGCGACGCCGCGGTCGCGCAGCATCGCGATGGTCATCTCGATGTGGGGGAGCGAGGGGATCGGCTTGCCGTCGTGGCGGACGTCGACGCCGGCGTCGAAGCGCGCGCCCGCGAGCAGCAGCGCCGAGACGAACTGCGAGGACGCCGACGCGTCGATCACGACCGTCCCGCCGGGCACCGCGCCGTCGCCGTGGACGGTGAACGGCAGCGCCCCGTCGGTGTCGTCGATCCGCATGCCCAGCCCGCCGAGCGCCGCCAGGATCTCGCCCACCGGCCGCTTGCGCATGTGCTCGTCGCCGTCGAACGCGACCTCGCCCCGCACCAGGCCCGCCACCGGCGGCACGAACCGCATCACGGTCCCGGCCAGTCCGCAGTCGACCTCGGCCCGGTCGCCCGCCACGGACCCGTCGAGCGGCGTCACCGCCCAGTCGTCGCCGGACGTGTCGACCCGCGCGCCCAGCGCGGTCAGCGCCTGCGCCATGAGCAGCGTGTCGCGCGAGCGCAGCGCCCGCCGTACGACGGACGGGCCGTCGGCCAGCGCGGCCAGCACCAGCGCGCGGTTGGTGAGGGACTTGCTCCCCGGGAGGGTGACCGTCGCCGCGACCGGACCGGTCACGGTGGGGGCGGGCCAGAGGTCGGCGTGCGTCGCGGGAGTCGTCATCTCCCGGCAAAGTCTAGTGAACTCGTGCTCTGACCTTCGCGCCCACCAGCGCGGCCTCACGTCGCGCGTCGTGGGTGGCGTGCCGGGTGCGCCAGGCGAGCCCCGGCTTGCCGGCCGTGTCGAGTGCTGCGATGAGCAGTCCACCGGCCAGTGCGGTGTTCTTCAGGAAGTGGGTGAGCTGCTCGCGTCGTACGTCCTTGTCGGTTGCCTCCCAGAACCGGTGCCGGGCCGCCGTCGACGGCGCCAGCGTCGCCACCAGCGCGGCCGACGACAGCCGCGGGAACCTGCCGGTCGCGAGCCCGAGTCCGGCCACGATCTGCACCACCCCGCTCGCGCGCACCCACACCACCGGGTCGCGTGGGACGTGCACCTTGTCCGGCGTCGCGTCGTCGACCATCGGCGCCACCTTCTCGGTCAACGGCGCCGCCTGTGCGGCGAGCATCGGCGCGTCGCGCAGGTCCTGCGCGCCGTTCGCCAGGAAGTACGACGCCAGGAGCGGCCGGGCGATCAGTCTGCTCAGTGCCATGGCCCGTCGGTACCCCTGACCTGTCGGAGCATCCCGATAGATTGGCCGCATGTGCGGGCGCTATGCCTCCAGCCGGAGCCCTGAGGATCTCGCCGAGGAGTTCGAGATCCTCGACCCGCGCCTCGAGCGCGCCATCGAGCCGTCGTGGAATGTCGCGCCCACCGACGAGGTCTACGCCGTCATGGAGCGCACGCCCAAGGACGCCGACGAGCCGGTGCGCCAGCTCCGCGTGCTGCGCTGGGGCCTGGTGCCGTCGTGGGCGAAGGACGCGAGCATCGGCAGCCGGATGATCAACGCGCGGATGGAGACGGTCGCCGAGAAGCCCGCCTTCCGCAAGGCGTTCGCGGCCCGGCGCTGCATCCTGCCGGCCGACGGCTACTTCGAGTGGTACGAGACGCAGCAGAAGACGGCGAAGGGCAAGCAGAAGAAGCAGCCCTTCTTCATCACGCCCGGCGACGGCGCGGTGATGGTCATGGCCGGGCTCTACGAGATCTGGCGCGACCCGTCCAAGCCCGAGGACGCCGACGACCGCTTCCGCTGGACCTGCACCGTCCTCACCACCGAGGCCACCGACGAGCTCGGCCGGATCCACGACCGGATGCCGCTGCTCGTCGCCCGCGACAAGCGCCACGAGTGGCTCGACCCGCGCACGCCGGCGGTCGACCTCGCCGCGCTGCTCCAGCCCGCGCAGCAGACCGGCCTGACCGCCTACCCGGTCTCGACGGCGGTCGGCAATGTCGCCAACAACGGGCCCGAGCTGGTCGCGCCGATCCCGTTCGACGAGAGCGCCCACGACGACGACGGACAGGGGACCCTGTTGTGACCGACGAGCGGATCGTCCAGACCGACCTCGGCGAGGGCCGGCTCGTCGTACGGCGCGCGCGCAAGCCGGTCGCCACCCTCCTGCTCAGCCACGGCGCCGGCGGCGGCATCGAGGCGCGCGACCTGGCCGCGCTGGCCGCCCAGCTGCCCGGCCAGGGCATCACGGTCGCCCTCTTCGAGCAGCCGTGGCGCCGGGCCGGACGCAAGGTCGCCACGCCGCCGCCCACCCTCGACGTCGGCCTGCGGGCCGCGGCCGCCGCGTTGCGGGTGCGCACGCCGCTCGTGGTCGGCGGCCGCTCGGCCGGCGCCCGCTCCGCCTGCCGTACGGCGAGCGAGCTCGGCGCCGCCGGCTGCCTCGCGATCTCCTTCCCGCTGCACCCGCCCGGCAAGCCGGAGCGCTCGCGGCTCGACGAGCTCGCCGGCGCCGGCGTCCCGACCCTCGTGGTGCAGGGGGAGCGCGACCCGATGGGGCGTCCGGAGGAGTTCCCCGACCCGCTGCCCGGGGGCGCCGACCTGGCCGTCGTCCCGGGGGCCGACCACGGGCTCGCCGTACCCAAGCGGGGGCCGCTGTCGGAGGACGAGGCCATGGCCATCGTCGTGGAGTCGACCTTGGAGTGGATCGTGCGGGAGGTCGTTGGCGTGGGGAATGCAGCCGCGACCTGAGACGTTCCGGCTTTCATGATCGCGACGCTGGAGCGCCCCCGCACCGGGAGCACCGTAGGCTGGGACGCGATGACCGAGACTTCCGATCTTTCGTCCCTGGATGCAGACCTCGACGCCGCCCCCCACCAGGAGGCCGGCGAGGAGGTCGACGTCGCCACGGAGACCCCCGAGGAGCGTGGCGCCCGCTTCGAGCGCGACGCCCTGCCCTACCTCGACCAGCTCTACGGCGCGGCGATGCGGATGACCCGCAACCCCGCCGACGCCGAGGACCTGGTCCAGGAGACCTTCGCGAAGGCCTTCTCGGCGTTCCACCAGTTCCGGCCGGGCACCAACCTCAAGGCGTGGCTCTACCGGATCCTGACCAACACCTTCATCAACTCCTACCGCAAGAAGCAGCGCCAGCCGCAGCAGGCGCTCGCCGGTGACACCGGCGAGGTCGAGGACTGGCAGCTCGCCCGCGCGGAGGCGCACACCTCCAGCGGCCTCAAGTCGGCCGAGATGGAGGCTCTCGAGCATCTCCCCGACAGCCAGGTCAAGGACGCCCTCCAGCGCCTGCCCGAGGAGTTCCGTCTCGCCGTCTACCTCGCCGACGTCGAGGGGTTCGCCTACAAGGAGATCGCCGAGATCATGGACACGCCGATCGGGACGGTCATGTCCCGCCTCCACCGGGGCCGCCGCCAGCTCCGCGACATGCTGTCCGACTACGTCCGTTCGGGCGGCGACGCACCCCTCGACGGAGGCCGATGATGCCTGAGATGTCCGACCACAGCGAGCACGAGCACGTCCACGTCTCCGACGACCCCAGCAACGCGGAGTGCGCCGACTTCCTCGAGCGGATCGTGCGCCTGATCGACAACGAGCTGGAGTCCGGCGACTGCGCCGTCGTCCGCGCGCACATCGACTCCTGCAGCCCGTGTCTGGAGCGCTACGACCTGCAGCGCACGGTCAAGGCCGTCGTCGCGCGCTCGTGCGGCGAGACCGCGCCGGCCGAGCTGCGTGAGCGGGTCCGGATCCGGATCCAGCAGATCCAGGTCGAGATCTCCGAGGGCTGAGCCTCAGCGGCGCCCGTCGAGCGCCGAGAGCAGGGCGAGGGTGCCGAAGACGATGCCCGTGCGCAGGTGCGGGACCAGGTCGGCGACGGGCTTGCCGGCGCGCACGAAGGTGATCGGCTCACCCGCCTCCATGCGCTCGAGCAGGCGCGAGAGATGGGTCGTCGCCTCTCGGATGTCGACCGACGTCGTCATGCATCGACATGATGGGACGTGGCCGCGTCGGGCTGACTCCGTTTCCGCGACGCCCAAAAGCGCAGAACCCCCGGACCAGGACGGTCGGGGGTTCGGCGGATGCTGAGCGCTCAGCTGTTGGGGCGCTTGCCGTGGTTCGCGCCCTTCTTGCGGCGCGCGCGGCGCTTGCGGCCGGTCTTGCCCATGGTTCCTCCTCGGATCGATCGACCCAGTGTCTCAGGTGGACGGCGTGTGCGGAAAATCGGCCCGCCAGGAGGACGACCTCAGCCCAGCCGTGCCAGGAACCGCTCCGCGTCGACGACCACCCGGGTGATCTCGCCCGACGCGACGAGCTTGCCGGGTCGCCCGTCCGCGCCGACATTGCGCGCCGACACGGCGAACCGGCGCAGCCGGCCGTCGGCGTACACCTCGCGGGCGGTGACCTCGACGTTCGCGCCGACCGCGGTGGCGGCCAGGTGCTCGAGGTCGACGCGGGTGCCGACGCTCGTCTCGCCGGGGCCGAGGGCGTTCTCGATCGCGGCGCAGGTCGCCGCCTCGCACCAGGCGAGCAGACGAGGGGTCCCGAGGACGGGGAGGCTGCCGGAGCCGACCGCGAGGGCGGTGTCGGCGTCGGTGACGGTGAAGCGCACGGCTCAGATCCCGAAGGTCGAGCGCGGGTACGCCGCCTCGACGTCGGTGATCACGTTGACCAGGTACGGCGTCCCGGCCGCGAACGCGCGATCGAGCGCGGGCCCGATCAGGCGCGGGTCGGTGACCGTCTCGCCGGCGCCGCCGAGCGCCGACACCACCTGGTCGTAGGCGGTGCGCGGCGCGAGGTCGGCGGCCACGTCGTAGCCGTAGAGCATCTGCATCGGACCCTTCTCGAGCCCCCAGGCGGAGTTGTTGCCCATCACCATCACGACGGGCAGCCCGTGGCGGACCAGCGAGTCCACGTCCATCAGCGAGAAGCCGGCCGCGCCGTCGCCGAGCAGCAGCACGACCTGGGACGACGGCCGCGCGATGCGCGCGGCGATCGCGGCGCCCATGCCGGCGCCGAGGCAGCCGTAGGGGCCGGGGTCGAGCCAGCATCCGGGCCGCTTCGGCTCCACGAACTTGCCCGCGAAGGACACGAAGTCGCCGCCGTCGCCGATCACGACCGCCTCGTCGGCGAGGCGGGGGACCAGCTCGCCGTAGATCCGCGCCGGGTGAATCGGGTCGGCCTCCGCGCCGAGCAGCTCGGCGTCCTTGGCGGTGGCCGCGGCGACCGTGTCCTGGAGCATGGTCAGCCATGCCGTCGGGTCCGGCTGCCGTGCCGCGGCGAGCGCGGTCAGCAGTCCGTCGAGGACGGCGGTCAGGTCGCCGCTCACCGACGCCGCGAGCGCCGCGTGACCCGAGACCTGCTCCGCCGAGTCGGCGATGTGGACGACGGCCGCCGGCCGCCCGCCGTCCCTGCCCCCGAACACGCCGTACCCGAGGCGGAAGTCAAGGGGCGTCCCGACCACGACCACCAGGTCGGCGCCGTTGAGAGCGGCGCCGCGCGCCTTGGTCACGAGCAGGGGGTGACCGCCGGGGACCACGCCGCGCCCCATGCCGTTGGTGATCGCCGGCAGCCGCATCTCCTCGACCAGCCGCAGCGCCGCGTCCTCGGCGTGGTCGGCCCACACGTCGGTGCCGAGCACGAGGACCGGCCGCTCCGCGCCTGCGATCAGCCCGGCGATCCGGGCCACGGCGTCGCCGTCCGGCTCGGCGCTGCGGTGGCCGCCGATGACTGGCGCCGCGCCGACGCCGACATCGAAGAACGCGTCCATCGGGACGTCGACGTACGTCGGCCCGCGGTGCGACGACCGCGCCTGGGCGAACGCGGTGTCGAAGCCCGCCGCCACGTCGTTCGCCGTCATCAGGGTCGCCGCGTGCTTCGTCACCGGCGCCACGATCGGCAGGTGGTCGATCTCCTGCAGCGCGCCCGTGCCCCAGCGGTTGTTGGGCGCCCGCCCGCCGACCACGACCATCGGCGAGCCCGCGAACCGCGCCTGCGCCAACGCGCTGATGCCGTTCGTCACGCCCGGCCCGGCCGTCAGCACCGCCAGCCCGGGGACCCGGGTCAGCTTCCCGGTCGCCTCGGCCGCGAAGGCCGCGGTCTGCTCATGGCGGACGTCGACCAGCCGGACCGGCGGATCGGCCTTGACCGCGCCGTCGTACATCGGGAAGACGTGCGCGCCCGACAGCGTGAACATCGTCTCCACGCCGTGGGCCTGGGCGACCGCGACGGCGATCTCGCCCGCGTGTCCGGTGAGCTGGTCTGCGGCAGTGGTGTCCGGGGGAGTGGTCACCCGGGCACCGTAGGGTGAATCAGCCCCGGTCGTCGAGGAAGTAGGGGTGAACCCGCCGCAGCGACGCGACCAGCGCGAGCAGCAGGTCGGGCCGGACGGCGGGATGCCGCGGTGAGATCGTGAGCTGCAGGTAGAGCGCCCGCAGCACCGCCTGCGCGTTGCCGGTCGCCCGGTAGGGGTCGCGGCCGGGGGCGGGCTTGGCGCGGGCGCCGCGCTCGAGGCGGACGATCCACGGCTCCAGCACGCTGAGCGGGACCCGGTCGCGGCGCAGGATCTCCATGACCGCGTGCGCGATCCGGTCCGGCTCGCCGTGGTTGAGCGGCGGCGTGTCGGGGCTGAGGACCCGGTCGGCGATGACGTCGAGCAGGACGGTCAGCTCGGTCATGCCGAAGTGGCGGGAGCGGGCCAGCGCGGCGATCGCGTCGGCGCCGTAGGCCGCGGCGTGGGCCCAGCCCTTGCCGGGGACGAAGCCGCGCAGGTCGCGCTCGCGGACGTACCAGGTCGCGATCCGATCGCCCCACTCCAGCACCCGGCTCGGGGGCAGGCGGCGGATCCGGGAGTCGCGCTCGATGCACTCGGCGAGCAGCAGCACGGAGAAGCTGCGCCGGAACACTGAGTCGCTCTCGCGGTCGCCGAGGCCCGCGTCGAGGCCGGCGCACATGCCGTCGCCGAGCCCGGCGAGCAGGTCGTCGTAGACGCCGCCCTCGATCCAGGTGGCGAGGAAGGAGTAGGCGAGACCGTCGCGGACCTGCGGGTCGGTGTCACCCAGCATCTGGGTGAGCTGCGCGGTCAGGTCGCTGAGCTGGTGGCCGGCGGGAGGTCGCGTCTCACCGTCGCGGAGGGCCTGCTGAAGGCGCGCCCAATCCACCGTGACCATGTACAACCCACACCCTCCGGACACCACCGAGAACCAGACCCCCGCGGCCTATCCTGCCAAACGGGGTGAAGTCCCACGAAGTCGGGGACGACACCTGTTTTCCGGCCCGTCCACTAGGTTGACGAACGTGCCCTCCCTGTCCGCGATCGCCCGGCGCCACACCGACCTCGACGAGGCCGACATCGCCTGGCTGCAGCTCATCCAGGCCGACTGGCAGGTGATCGCCGATCTGTCGTTCGCCGACCTGGTGCTGTGGCTGCCGGACGGCGCCGGCGAGGGCTTCTGGGCGGGCGACCAGATGCGCCCGACGACCGGCCCGACGGCGTACGTCGACGACATCGTCGGGACCTTCGTGCCCGCCGGTCGCCGTACCCTCGTCGACGCGGCCTACGAGCTCGGCCGGATCGCCCGCGAGGGCGACCCCGAGTGGCGCGACGAGGTGCCGGTGCGGGTCGAGGCGATCCCGGTGCGGCGCAACGGCCGGGTGATCGCGGTGATCAGCCGCAACACCAACCTCCTCGGCGTCCGCACGCCCAGCCACCTGGAGATCAACTACCTCCAGGCCGCCTCCGACCTCGCCAACATGATCGCGTCCGGCTACTTCCCGACCGAGGCGCAGCGCAGCGACCACGCCGACTCGCCGCGGGTGGGCGACGGCTTCCTGCGGGTCGACGCCGAGGGACGGGTCATCTACGCCAGCCCGAACGCGCTGTCGGTCTACCGCAAGCTCGGCCTGACCGGCGACCTCACCGGCCGGATCCTCACCGACCTCACCCGCGACCTGGTGCCGCCCAAGAAGCGCCCCGACGAGGAGACGCTGAGCGCCGTCCTGGGCGGCCGGGCGCACCGCGACACCGAGCTCGGCGCGTCCGGCGGCCCCGGCGACGGCGCCTCGCTCATCGTCCGAGCGATCCCGCTGCGGCCCAAGGGCGAGCACATCGGCGCGATCATCCTGCTGCGCGACGTCACCGACCTGCGCCGCCGCGACCGTGAGCTGGTCACCAAGGACGCCACGATCCGCGAGATCCACCACCGGGTGAAGAACAACCTGCAGACCGTCGCCGCCCTGCTCCGCCTCCAGGCGCGCCGGATCGGCTCACCGGAGGCGGCGTCGGCCCTCGAGGAGGCAGTCCGCCGGGTCGGCTCGATCGCCATCGTCCACGAGACGCTCAGCCAGGCCGTCGAGGAGACGGTCCCGTTCGACGACATCGCCGACCGGCTGGCGCGCCTGGTCACCGACGTCGGCTCGACCACGGCGCAGGTCCGCGTCCGCCGCGAGGGCAGCTTCGGCACCCTCGTCTCCGAGATCGCCACGCCGCTCGCGATGGTCGTCATGGAGCTGATGCAGAACGCCGCCGAGCACGGCTACGACGCCGGCGGCTCCGGCGAGATCGTGCTCCGCGCCGAGCGGCACGGGACGCGTCTCGACGTCGCCGTCGAGGACGACGGCCGCGGCCTGCCCGAGGGCTTCGACCTGGACGCCGCGACCAGCCTGGGGCTGTCGATCGTGCGGACGCTCGTGGAGTCCGAGCTGGGCGGTCACCTCGCGCTCGGACACTCCGCCACCGGCGGCACCCGGGCAGGCATCAGCCTGCCGGTCGAGTAGCACGAGCGGCGCGGGCGCGGTCTGGCCGCCAGCCAACCCGGCACCGCGCGCCAGGGTCTGGCCGCCAGCTTGCTGCCCCTCAGCGCGCGCTGCAGCGTCTGGCCGCCAGGCGGCCACGCACTGCCCGGGCCTCGACCGCGCGCGCGGCAGCGCGGCGAGAGGCGCCTTCCGGCAGCTTGCTGCCCCCCTCAGCGCCGAAGACGCGCTCGCGCCATCAAACAGGCGCGCGGCAGCGCGGCGAGAGGCGCCTTCCGGCAGCTTGTTGCCCTCGTCAGCGCGCGCGACAGCGTCTGGCCGCCAGGCAGCCGTGCACTGCGCGGGCCTCGACCGCGTGCGCGGCAGCGCGGCGAGAGGCGCCTTCCGGCAGCTTGCTGCCCCCCCCCCTGAGCGCCGAAGACGCGCTCGCGCCATCAAACAGGCGCGCGGCAGCGCGGCGAGAGGCGCCTTCCGGCAGCTTGCTGCCCCCCTCAGCGCCGAAGACGCGCTCGCGCCATCAAACAGGCGTGCGGCAGCGCGGCGAGAGGCGCCTTCCGGCAGCTTGCTGCCCCCCTCAGCGCCGAAGACGCGCTCGCGCCATCAAACAGGCGCGCGGCAGCGCGGCGAGAGGCGCCTTCCGGCAGCTTGTTGCCCTCGTCAGCGCGCGCGACAGCGTCTGGCCGCCAGGCAGTCGTGCACTGCGCGGGCCTCGACCGCGTGCGCGGCAGCGCGGCGAGAGGTGCTTCTCCGGCAGCTTGCTGCCCCCTCAGCGCCGAAGACGCGCTCGCGCCATCAAACAGGCGCGCGCTCGCGCCATCAAACAGGCGTGCGGACGCGGGCGCGGGCGTTGCGGCGCTTCAGCGCGCGACGCTCGTCCTCGCTCAGGCCTCCCCAGACACCGTGGTCCTGACCCGCCTCGAGCGCCCACGCGAGGCACTGCTCGCGCACGTCGCAGCGACGGCACACGGCCTTGGCCTCCTCGATCTGGAGAATCGCCGGGCCGGTGTTGCCGATCGGGAAGAACAGCTCCGGATCCTCGTCGAGGCATGCGGAACGGTGTCGCCAATCCATGGGTGGGGATGCCCTCTTTCCAATCACATACAAAGGTGCCCGGATGCGGGCAGGCGTGTAGCCGCAAAAGTGAACGGCTTCACGATCGCTCCCGCAAGGTTTCCAAGGATTGCGCCTCAGATCAAGCGATTCCGGTGGTCTATTGGGTCACAAACAGGGGGTTCTCGGCCAGATCCGTCCCACTGGGCGGTCCGAAGGGGCCTGCTGGCTACGCTGAGCGCCGTGAGCGACCAGCCCCGTCAACCCCCCGCCGCCAACCCGCCTCCGCTGACCGTAGCGGCGTCGGTGAGCGCCGTCCAGGGTGTCGTGCTGCTGGTTCTGGCGGTCCTGGAGTTCGCCAGCGTGACGTCCGGGCGGATGGCGTTCGGGCTCTCGACGGCCGGCTTCTTCGCGGCGTACGGCGTCGTCCTGGTCGGCGCCGCGGTGGCGCTGTGGAAGCGGCAGACCTGGTCGCGCGGCCCGGTCCTGATCACCCAGCTGATCTTCCTGGGCATCGCGTGGAGCCTGCGCGAGCACGTCGTGGTGGCGATCGCGCTCGGGCTGGTGGGCCTGATCGCGCTCGCGGGGATGCTGCACCCGGACACGATCCGGGCGCTCGAGGGCGCGCCCGACGACACCGCCGAGAGCGACTAGCCCTCCGACTCCAGCGACTGCCGCAGCTGGTCGAGCGTGCGGCTGAGCAGGCGCGAGACGTGCATCTGGGAGACGCCGATCTCCTCGGCGATCTGCGACTGGGTCATGTTCTTGAAGAACCGCAGCAGCAGGATCTTCTTCTCCCGCGCCGGCAGGTTCTCCAGCAGCGGCTTGACCGACTCGCGGATCTCGACATGCTCGAGCGCCTCGTCGTCGACGCCCATCGCGTCGAGCATGCTCTGCCCGGCGCCGCCGTCGGAGTCGTCGTCGGTGGCGTCGAGGGAGAGCGTGGAGTAGGCGTTGCTCGACTCCAGGCCCTCGACGATCTCCTCGACCGAGCAGCCGATCGCGTCGGCCAGCTCGCGCGGCGTGGGGGAGCGGCCCAGCGACTGGGTGAGCTCGGCGGTGCTGGCGCTGATCTGCATGCGCAGCTCCTGGAGCCGTCGCGGCACCCGGATCGCCCAGCCCTTGTCGCGGAAGTAGCGCTTGATCTCGCCGATGATCGTCGGCGTCGCGTACGTCGAGAACTCGACCCCGCGCTCGGTGTCGAACCGGTCGACGGACTTGATCAGCCCGATGGTGCCGACCTGGACCAGGTCCTCGTACGGCTCGCCGCGGTTGCGGAAGCGCCGCGCGCAGTGCTCGACGAGCGGCAGGTGCAGGCGCACCAGCGACTCGCGCGCGGAGTCGCGCTCGGCCGCGGAGGCGGCGTCGTCGCGGAAGATCACGAACAGCTCGGCGCTGCGCCGGCGGGTGAGCTCGGTGCCTGTGACGGGCGGGTCGGGGGAGTCCCGCGTGTGGTCGGTGGTCATGACGCCAGGGAGGACCGCACGACGAGACGCACCGCGTAGCGGCCGGGGGCGGCATCGATCGACGCCTCGTCGGCCAGTGTGGCCAGCACCTGCCAGCCGAAGCTCTCGTAGTCGGGCGATTCGGGAGCGGCGGCCGGCGCGCTGATCTCCAGCGCGAGCCGGCCGGGGCCGACCTGGAAGTGGCAGTCGAGCACCCCTCCGGCGTCGGCCTCCTCGAGCACCATCGCGGCCGCCTCGGAGACCGCGATCCGCAGGTCCTCGATGTCGTCCATGGTGAAGTCGACGCGCGCGGCGAGGCCGGCGGTCAGGGTCCGCAGGACCGAGGCGTAGGCGCTGTCGGCGGGGAGCCGCAACTCCACGGAGTCCGGGTCGTCGGTCACGCCACCTGCGGCGAGGGTGATCGTCTCGGACATGCCGCTCCTCGGGGGGTCTGGTGCTCGGGTGGTCCGAGCCTACGACAGACGCACCGCACCCCGAGGGCGCGGTGCGTCGGTTCGTCGTACGACGGGCGGGGGACTCCGCCCGCCGTACGACGGGAGGTGCCGGGTGGATCAGTGCAGGATGGCGCCCAGGCCGAGCGACTCCAGCAGCGGGCGCAGGCCCAGCAGGTCGATGACCGTGTCGAGGCCGAGCAGGTCGACCAGCGCGCCGACGCCGAGGCTGTCGAGCAGCTCGCCGAGGAAGTCCAGCGGGTTCTTGTCCGGGGGGATCGTGCCCGGGATGGTGCTGCCGTCCTTCTGGCAGGTGGCGTAGGCGCGCGAGGTCGAGGTGACCGCCGAGGACGCCTTGAGCCGCTCGGCCTTGGCCTTCTTCAGCTTCTTCTTGAGCAGGCGGACCTGCTTCTTGTGGTGGTGCTTCTTGGCCTTCTTGAGCTTCTTCTTGAGCTTCTTGACCTTGGTCTCGGCCTTCTTGTACGTCGTCTTCGCGACGGTGACGGCCTGGTACTGGATCGTGCAGGTGGTGGCGCGCTCGGAGGCGCTCGCCGTGGTCCGCTCGACGGCCGGGGCCGCGTCGGCGACGGGCGCGAGGCCCAGGGTGAGGCCGAGTGCGACGGCGATGCCGAGGATCAGCTTGGAAATGGCACGGAGCATGCCGGGTTCTCCCTCCGGTGAGCCGGCCGCCGTCAGTGTCCCTCCCGCCGACGACCGGACATGGTGCCGGGCTCAGGGGGGATGCCCGGCTCGGGTCACCCTAGGGGAGATTGGTGGGTGTTCGGCAGAACTCGGGCGGGAAGGTGTCCCGGATCACATCGGGACGTTGGTCGCAGGCCCCGGGACATGACCGGGCCCCGGAGGCTGGGGGCCTCCGGGGCTCGGTACGAGGTGCTGCCTGCGGGTCAGGCGGCCGCGCGCGGGATGATCCCGCCGAGGCCGAGCTGGTTGAGCAGGTCGGTCAGGCCGCTGAGCACGCCGCCGGCGCCGGCGCCGGTGAGCAGGTCACCGAGGCTGCCCAGGCCGAGCGAGCCGAGGACCGTGTTGACGACGCCGTCCAGGCCGAGGGTCTGGAGCAGGGTCTGGACCAGGTCGAGCAGGTCGGCAGGGTCGGTCGGCAGGCCGGCCGAGATCGTGTCGCACAGGACCGCGGCCTGCGGGAACTGCGCGCAGAGCAGGCCGACCGGGTTGGCCGTCGAGCCGCCGGGGATCAGGCCGGCGAGCGCGTCGCACAGCGCCTGCGGGATGCCGGCGTCGCACAGCGCCTGGATCGGGCTGTCGGCGCCCTGGGCCGGCGTACCGGCCTGGCAGCGGGCGAGCGAGCGCTGGGTGTAGCTGCGGGTCACGGCCACGCGGTCGCGGTACTGCTTCTTCTCGCGCAGCGACTGCTTGGCCTTCTTCAGCTTCTTGTTGAGCTTGCGGACCTGCTTCTTGGCGTGGTGCTTCTTCGCCTTCTTGATCTTCTTCTTCAGCTTGGTGACCTTGGCCTGAGCCGCCTTCACGCTCGCGTTCGCCGAGGCGTACGACGCGTTCGCGCGGTTGTTGGCCGCGATCTGCGCGCTGCAGTCAGGGGCCTGCGCCGCGGCGGCGGGGGCCGCCGGGGCGGCGGGGGTCGCCGAGGCGATGGGCGCGGCGCCCAGCGTCAGGCCGAGCGCCACGGCGAGTCCGAGGATCATCTTGAAAAGGGCGCGATTCATCGCGAGGTGTCTCCCTCCGGTTGGCCCGGGCCGCCGTCGCTGTGCTTCCCTCCGGACGGCGGCCGGGTCGTCGTCCCGAAACGCGGGTGGCGTTCGGATGCCGCGACGCTAGGGGAGAAAACGCAGAGACCGTGCACCTTTCGGTGCACGGTCTCCAGAATGGGGACGATCGGCCCTCGGGCCATAGTCCCGACTGATCAGGCGGACCGGGCCTCGCTCGCGCGAGGCGCCGGATCCCGCGGTCAGCGCGCTCGGTGGCTCGGGCTCACTTCTTCGTCTGCCCTCGCTTCGCTCGGGCGACTCAGTCGTTCGCCGCAAGCCACCAAGCGCGCGACGCCTGTCTGTCGGCCGTCGAGCCGACGGTCAGCGCGCTCGGTGGCTCGGGCTCACTTCTTCGTCTCCCAGAAGATCTCGGCGATCTCGTCGATCTTCGCGAGCAGCTCGTCGGCCTTGGCGGCGTCGAGGGTGCCCTTGGTGCCGGTGGCGCCGGCCAGCTTGGTGGCCTCGTTCACCAGCGTGTGGAGCTGGGGGTACTTCTCGAAGTGCGGGGGCTTGAAGTAGTCGGTCCACAGCACCCACAGGTGGTGCTTGACCAGCTCGGAGCGCTGCTCCTTGATGATGATCGCGCGGGTGCGGAAGTCGGGGTCGTCGCTGTCGAGCGCCTTGGCGATGACGGCCTTGATCGACTCGGCCTCGATCCGGGCCTGGGCCGGGTCGTAGACGCCGCAGGGCAGGTCGCAGTGGGCGGAGACCTCGACGGTCGGGGCCACGAAGATCTGGGTGAGACGCGAGAACATGTGGGTCCTCTCTCCTCTGGTCTAAGGGGAAACGAGTGATGCTTCTGTGACACTACTCGTCATGGATCACGCGGCAACGGCAGGTCGGAGGTCGGGACGCCGCCTCGGGCTCGCCCTGGTCCGCGGCGCCTCGATGCTGCCGACCCTGCGGGAGGGCGACCGTCTCCTCGTCGTGTACGGCGTACGCCCGCGTGCGGGGCGCGTCGTGGTGGCGCGGTTCGCTGACGGGACGCTGGTCGTCAAGCGCGCCGTCGAGCGGCGGGGGAGCGGCTGGTGGTTGCGCGGCGACAACCCGGAGGCCGGGGTCGACTCGCGCCATCGGGGCGCGGTGCCGGACGCCGACGTGCTCGGCGTCGTCCGGGCCCGGGTGTGGCCGCGCCCGCGGCGGCTGTGAGAGCGCGCCCTGATACCGGGTGATCGATGGTCGTCCGGATGTGAAAGGATGAGCGATCGTGGCTGTCGACGTCTCCTCCCCACACCCGCGCGCGGGTGAGCCGGTCTTCGATCTGCACCTCGGCGGGAAGATGGCGACCGTACCCACCGCCGACGTCAGCACCAAGGACCAGCTGTCCCTCGCCTACACCCCGGGTGTGGCCGAGGTGTGCGAGGCCATCGCGGCCGACCCCGAGCTGACCCGCCACTACACCTGGGTGCCCAACACCGTCGCGATCGTCACCGACGGCACCGCGGTGCTCGGCCTGGGCGACATCGGCCCGGCCGCCGCGATGCCGGTGATGGAGGGCAAGGCCGTCCTCTTCAAGCAGTTCGGCGGCGTCGACGGCATCCCGATCTGCCTGGCGACGACCGACGTCGAGGAGATCATCGAGACCGTCGTCCGGCTCGCGCCGAGCTTCGGCGGCATCAACCTCGAGGACATCTCGGCTCCGCGCTGCTTCGAGATCGAGGACCGCCTGAAGGAGGCCCTCGACATCCCCGTCTTCCACGACGACCAGCACGGCACCGCCGTGGTCACCCTGGCCGCCCTGGTCAACGCGCTCAAGCTGACCGGCCGCAGCGCCGAGTCGACCCGCGTGGTCATCTCGGGCGCGGGCGCCGCGGGCGTCGCGATCGCGAAGATCCTGCTCGCCGCGGGCATCAAGGACATTGCGGTCACCGACCGCAAGGGCGTGGTCAGCTCCGACCGCACCGACCTCACGCCGTCCAAGAAGGCGCTCGCCGAGCTCACCGCCGACCAGTGCGGCCGGCGCGGCACGCTCGCCGACGCCTTCGACGGCGCCGACGTCTACATCGGCGTCTCCGGCGGCACGGTGCCCGAGGAGGTCGTCGCCACCATGGCCGACGACGCGATCATCTTCGCGATGGCCAACCCCAACCCGGAGGTCCACCCCGACGTCGCCCACCGCCACGCGCGGGTCGTGGCGACCGGTCGCTCCGACTTCCCCAACCAGATCAACAACGTGCTCGCGTTCCCGGGCATCTTCCGGGGCGCCTTCGACGTCCACGCGAGCGCGATCACCGAGGGCATGAAGGTCGCCGCCGCCGACGCGCTCGCCGCGCTGGTCGGCGACGACCTGTCCGAGGACCTGGTCATCCCGTCGCCCTTCGACCCGCGGGTCGGGCCGGCGGTCGCCGCCGCGGTGGCCGAGGCCGCACGCCGGGACGGCGTCGCCCGGATCTGAGCGCCCGATAGGGTCGGCCACGTGTTCGCCGTCTACGCCGACTCCTTCGCCAGCTCCGCCGACGACCCGCTGACCGGCCTGGTCGTCGGCGAACGCCCCGACCCGATCGCCCCCGACGGCTGGACCACGGTCACCGTCAAGGCCGCCTCGCTCAACCACCACGACCTGTGGTCGCTGCGCGGCGTCGGCCTCAAGGCGGAGTCGCTGCCGATGATCCTCGGCTGCGACGCGGCCGGCTACGACGAGGACGGCAACGAGGTCGTCGTCCACGCCGTCGTGTCCGACCCGGACTGGACGGGCGACGAGACCTTCGACCCGCGCCGCTCGCTGCTGTCCGAGCGGCACCAGGGCACCTTCGCCGACAAGGTGATCGTGCCGCGGCGCAATGTCGTCCCCAAGCCGGCCTCGCTCAGCTTCGCCGAGGCCGCGTGCCTGCCGACGGCCTGGCTGACGGCGTACCGGATGCTCTTCACGCAAGGTGACCTCAAGGCCGGCGACACGGTGCTCGTCCAGGGCGCCGGCGGCGGCGTCGCGACCGCGCTCATCGCGCTCGCC
Organism: Nocardioides ginsengisoli; assembly: GCF_039537225.1. Taxonomy (NCBI): domain Bacteria; kingdom Bacillati; phylum Actinomycetota; class Actinomycetes; order Propionibacteriales; family Nocardioidaceae; genus Nocardioides; species Nocardioides ginsengisoli. The sequence goes on along the minus strand of NZ_BAABAC010000024.1, from coordinate 156,529 downwards.
CGGGCGGGCGGCCTGCGGGTGCTCGCGACCAGCCGCGACGAGGCCAAGCGGGCCAAGGCGCTCGAGCTCGGCGCGCACGAGGTCTACGAGTCCGGCGCACGGCTGCCGGTGAAGGTCGACGCGGTCATGGAGACCGTCGGCCGCGCCACCTGGTCCCACTCGATCCGCGCGCTGCGCCCCGGCGGCCGGATCGTCATCTCCGGCACCACGTCCGGCCCTGACCTCGACGACGCCGAGCTGACCCGGATCTTCTTCCTCCAGCTCAGCGTGATCGGCTCGACCATGGGCACCCGCGGCGAGCTCGCCGCGCTGGTCAACATGCTCGACAGCACCGGCGTCCGTCCGGTCGTCGACCGGGTGCTGCCGATGACCGCCGCGCGCGACGGCTTCGCCGCGATGGCCGCCGGCGACGTCTTCGGGAAGATCGTCTTCACCCGCTGATCTCCTCCGGGCGCCCCGTCGTACCGGACGTTGTGGTCGC
>NZ_BAABAC010000024.1:95330-155982 GCF_039537225.1 Nocardioides ginsengisoli | reverse complement strand
ACTGTCGGTGGTGGACGATTGAATCTCCACAGCGCCTGAAGAAGAACCGATGAGTTTTCTTCGCGGGCGCTGTCGAAAAGGTGTCGGCCGGTTCGTGGACGTAGTGAAGCGAATGCCGATCCCGATTCGTCCGAGGCGTCACCTGGTCGGCCACCGCTGGACCATGCCACCCAACCGATAGGACCTGTCATGACTGCGCCCACCGGGCCCGCCCAGACCGGCGACCTCCCCGACGAGGAGATCCAGGCGTACGAGCAGGAGTTCGTCGGCGCGACCTCCGCGCCCGGCCGGACCCCGCTCGTGATCAAGCTCCTCGTCGCCGCGACCTTCGTCGTGATCCTCAACGAGACCATCATGGTCAACGCCGTCCCGCGGCTGATGACCGACTTCAAGATCACCTCGACCACCGCCCAGTGGGCACTGACCGTCTTCATGCTGACCATGGCGGCCGTGATCCCGGTGACCGGCTGGTTCCTGCAGCGGGTGACCACGCGGACGGCGTACGCCACCGCGATGCTGACCTTCAGCACCGGCACGCTGATCGCGGGGCTCGCGCCGTCGTTCGCCGTCCTGCTGGTCGGTCGCGTCGTCCAGGCCGGCGGCACCGCGGTGATGATGCCGCTGCTGATGACCACGCTGATGACCGTCGTCGCCGCCGAGGACCGCGGCCGGGTGATGGGTCAGGTCACGCTCGCGATGTCGTGCGCCCCGGCGCTCGGCCCGGCCGTGTCCGGCGTGCTGCTCGAGCTTGGCTCGTGGCGGCTGATCTTCGTTGCCGTACTCCCGATCGCGGTCCTCGTCGGCGTCTTCGGCTTCCGCCAGCTCGAGAACGTCGGTGAGACCAACAGCAGCCCGATCAGCTGGCTCAGCGTGGTCCTGGCCGGCTCCGGCTTCAGCCTCTTCGTGTTCGGCCTGAGCAAGGTCGGCAACACCGAGTGGCCGCTGCCGACCGCTCTGATCGGCGCCGGTGTCGTCCTGGTCGCGGCCTTCGCCGTCCTCCAGGTGCGCCTGCAGCGCTTCGACCGCCCGCTGCTCGACCTGCGCACGCTGCGCCACCGCAACTACACCGTCTCGCTCGTGCTGATGGCCGCCGGCTTCATGGCCTTCCTCGGCTCGATGATCCTGCTGCCGCTCTACCTGCAGGAGCTGCGCGGCCTGACCGAGCTGCAGACCGGCCTGCTGGTCATGCCCGGTGGCCTGACCATGGGTCTGCTCGGCCCGCAGGTCGGCAAGGTCTACGACCGGATCGGCGCCCGCCCGCTCGTCATCCCGGGTGCGGTCGCGATGGTGGCGCTGCTGTTCGGCCTCAGCCGGATCGGCGCCGAGACGCCGTACATCGTGATCCTGGTGCTGCACGTCGCGCTGATGGCCAGCCTGGCGGCGATCTTCACGCCGGTCTTCACCATCGGCCTGGGTGACCTGTCGCCGCAGCTGTACTCCCACGGAAGCTCGCTGCTCGGCACGCTGCAGCAGGTCGCCGGCGCCATCGGCACCGCGCTGCTCGTCGTGATCATGACCAACCGCACCGAGCACCTGGTCAAGGCCGGCGAGCACCCGGTCGACGCCTTCATGGGCGGTCTGCAGTGGGCGTTCGCGGCCGGCGCCGCGATCGGCCTGGTCGTCGTCGCGATGGCGCTGCTGCTGCCGTCGAAGGCGGACGCGCCGGCGGGTGGCCACGGGGGCCACTGAGCCCAGCGGCGTAGGCGTGGGAATCCCCGCTTCAGCGGGGATTCCTGCGCTTCCTGACGGTTGCAACCGTCAGGAAGCGCCAGTTTCCGTCAGGAAGTCCGCTCGAGGAAGGCGTCGAGCAGCGGCCAGCTGACCTCGCTCGCGCGCGGGCCGGCGACGAGGCCGAGGTGGCTGAGGCCGTCGGCGGCGGCATAGCGCGCCCCCGGTACGACGGACGCGCCCGCCTCGACCGCCGGCCCGTCGGCGATGTTGTCGGTCGCGCTGCCGACGAAGAGCACGGGCGCGGTGACGTCGCGCAGCCGGATCTCGCGGTCGGCGCTGAGCCGGACGATGCCGGTGGCCAGCTCGTTGCGGACCATCAGCCGGGTGTGGATCTGGTGGTACGCGCGGCCCGGGTAGCCGGGCATCTCGCCGATGAACCCGTCGATGGCGAGGGTCCGGGCGAGCGCCTCGGTGTCGAGGATGTTGCGGGCCAGGTGGACAGCCTTGGTCAGCTCGCGCTTCGGCGCCATCGCGCGATAGCTGGCGCGGACCAGGTGGCGCGGGACGCCGCCGAGGGCCGCCGTCGGCGCGGTGACCGCGCGGGTGCCGAGGAGCCGGTCGGCGACGACGAGTGGCTGGATCGCGGGGATCTGGGTGTAGTCGATCGGCGTCCCCAGAGCGGTCAGCGACGCGATCGGCAGGTCGGGGTGGGCGGCCGCGGTGAGCAGGCTCATCGTGCCGCCGAGCGACCAGCCGACCAGGTCGACGCCGTCGACCGGGTCGCCGGCCGCGGCGTGGTCGGCCAGGACCAGCTGGATCGCGGTCGGCAGGATGTCGTCGATCCACGTCTCGAAGCCCATCGCCCGGTCGGCGAAGCCGATCTGCCCGTAGTCGACGAGGTACGTCGCCCGCCCGCTCGCCAGCAGGTGCGCCGCCAGGCTCTGGCCCGGACGCAGGTCGAAGCAGCGCGCCGAGACCGCCAGCGGCGGGACGAGCAGCACCGGTCGCGTCGCAGTGGCGGACGTCGCGCGGTCGTAGCGGACCAGGCGGCGGTGCGGCTCGTCGGCGAGGACGGTGGCCGGCAGACCGTCGTACTGTTCGACGCCGGGGCCGAGCGGCGAGATCGCCCAGGCGTTGCGGGCTGCCGTGCGGGCGGAGGACGTCAGGAGGGAGGCGGGCACCGCGACATGGTGGCGGTCCCGGTGCACGCCCGTCCACCGAACGTGACACGTGCTACGTCAGCTGGGGAAGCACGGCACGATGTCCTGGGCGCCGAAGATCCCGCCGTAGACGCGCTGGCTCGTCCCCGCCATCACGCGGGTCTGCGGGCTGGCCCAGGCGAGGGTGGTGTCGGCGGGCCCGCCGTTGCCGGCGATGCGGACCTTGCGAGCCGCGACGTGGAAGACGATCCGGTCGGCCGTCGTCCCCGGGTGGCAGGCGTTGCCGCGGCGCCTGCCCTGCGCGACGGCCTGCGTGACCCGCGCGCCGGCGGCGACGCCGCGGTAGCGCAGGGTGACGATCGCCTGGAAGCCCGACGGGTGCGGCGTGGTCGCCTCCCAGGGGCCGGTGATGCCGATCGACATGCCGCGGGTGTGGCGTGAGGCTACCGAGAAGACGACCTTGCCGTCGTGGACCTGCCGGGTGGGGCTGCTCCACCAGTGGTGGCGCAGGCCCTGCTGCAGGAAGACCGCGCAGCCCTCGCAGTCGGCGACGCGCACCACCACGCGGGTCCGGTGCGCCGCCGTCGCAGTGCCCGCGGTGCCCGCGGTGACCGCTGTGGCGGCGGTGCTGGTGGTCAGGGGGAGCAGGCCCGCGACGAGGGCGAGCAGGGCGAGGAGGGGGCGGCGGGCCGAGACGGACATGGGTTCTCCTGGGGTGGGTGCTGATGGTGCACCAGGAGTGACGCCGAAAGTCCGCGGTTGGTTGCCGGCGGTTTGTCGGTGGCTGTCGGCCGTGGCTCGGCTCAGTCGCGCGAGCGCCAGTTGCGGGCGCCGACGAGCATCATCCGCAGTTGGGTCCGGGCCGCGTCGGCGATCCGCTTCTCGGCGGGGGAGCCTGGCTCGGCGGCGATCAGCCGCTCGGCGGTGGTCACCATCGCGCCGACGATGAGCGCCGACAGGGTCTGCAGGTCGTGCTCGGACCAGACGTCGGTGCCGGGCAGGTGGGCCAGGTCGGTGGCCAGCTCACGCTCGGCCAGCTCGATGCCGCGCGCGATCGCCTGCCGTACGCCGGCCGGGCCGGCGAACCGCTCACGCGCGATGAACGCGAAGTGGGCGTGGTCGCCGCGCACCTGCTCGACCAGCACCGCCACCGAGCCGTCGATGATCGTGCCGGCGTCGTCGCCCGCCGTACGGCGCAGCTCGCGCAGCAGCGCGCGCAGCGTGTCGAGCGACTCCTCGACGAGCGCGAGGCCGAGGTCCTCGATCGAGGGGAAGTGCCGGTAGAAGGCGGTCGGCACGATGCCGACCTCCTTGGCGACCTGGCGCAGGGACAGCGCGACGAGCGCCGACTCCTCCGACAGCGCGAGCGCGGCGTCGAGGATGGCGCGGCGGGTCCGCTCCTTGCGCTCCACCCGGCTCTCGGTCATGGCCGCAGTCTACGTGAGTGAACATGTGTGCACTGTCACGCGGTCGGGTTGTTGACCATCGGGCAGCCCTCGCGTCAGAGTTTCGGTGTACGGACGTACACCCAAACTTCCGCCACGAAGGAGGCGCGATGTCCGCGCTCATCTCTCCGCCGGCCCCCGCGGGCCGGCTCGCCGGGCGGCTCCTGCGCTCGCGGCTCGCCGCGGCGCTGACCACCCCGCACGGCGTCGACCGCTACCTCGAGCGGTTCAACCCGATGTGGGCCGCGCACGAGGTGCGTGCTCGCGTCGTGTCCGTCCACCGCGAGACCGCCGGCACCGGTACGGCGCCCGTCGCCACGCTGACCCTCCAGCCCACCAGCACCTGGCGCGGCCACCGCGCCGGTCAGCACGTCCTCGTCGGTGTCGACCTGCCCGGCTCGGGCAAGCGGCACACCCGGGCGTTCTCGATCTCCTCGGCCGCCTCGGCGCCGGGGGAGCAGATCACGCTCACTATCCGCGCCCACGACGAGGGGCAGGTGTCGTCGTACCTGGTGCGCGAGGCGCAGCCCGGCACGATCCTGCACCTGAGCCAGGCGCAGGGCGAGTTCACGCTCGTCGAGAGCCCCGCGACGCCGACCAACAACCACCTGCTCTTCATCACCGGCGGCTCGGGAATCACGCCCGCGATGTCGATGGTGCGCACCCTGCTCCGCGACGGGTACGACGGCCACGCCGGCCGCAAGGTCACCTTCCTGCACTTCGCGCGCAGCGCCGACGACCAGATCTTCGCCGACGAGCTGGCCGCGATCGCGGCCGCCGACAACCGCGTCGACGTCCAGCTCCGGCACGGCGAGGCGCTGTTCAGCGCCTTCGAGCTGCGCCGTCTGGTGCCCGACTTCCGTGACACCGACACCTGGCTCTGCGGCCCGCCGGGCCTGGTCGAGCTGGTCACCGACGCCTACACCGACGCCGATGGCGTCCTCTCGCCGCGGCTGCGGATGGAGTTCTTCAAGCCGGCCGTCGCGCGGGCCGCCCGCGCGGGCGACGGCGAGACCGTCGAGGGCGAGGTCGCCTTCACCCGCTCCGGCAAGGCCGTCGCCGCTTCGGGCGCCAGCCTGCTCGAGCAGGCCGAGGAGCTCGGCCTGAAGCCGGAGTTCGGCTGCCGGATGGGCATCTGCTTCTCCTGCACCCGCACCAAGACCGCCGGCACCGTCCGCAACGTCCTCACCGGCGAGGAGTCCTCCCTGCCGGACGAGGAGGTCCGCATCTGCGTCACCGCCGCCGCCGGTGACTGCCACATCGACCTCTGAGGAGACCTGATGAGCACCGACACCCTGATCGACGAGAAGTACCACGGCCTGACGGCCGACCAGATCGACCGGCTCGGCGCCGAGCTCGACGCCCTGCGCCAGCGCGTGATCGCCGAGCTCGGCGAGGAGGACGCGGCGTACCTGCGCAAGGTCGTGAAGACCCAGCGCAGCATGGAGGTCGCCGGCCGCGCGCTCTTCTACCTGCCCGTGATCGGCTGGCTGCCCGCCGTCGCCTGCCTGAGCGTGTCGAAGATCCTCGACAACATGGAGATCGGGCACAACGTCATGCACGGCCAGTACGACTTCCTGGGCGACCCGGCGTTCAACTCCCGGATGTTCGACTGGGACACCGTGTGCCCGGGCGAGCAGTGGAAGTACTCCCACAACTACATCCACCACACGTTCACGAATATCGTCGGCAAGGACCGCGACGTGGGCTACGGCATCCTGAGGATGGACCCCGAGCAGAAGTGGCGGCCCTACTACCTCGGCAACCCGCTCTACGCGTTCTTGCTGATGACCTTCTTCGAGTGGGGCGTGGCGCTGCACGACCTCGAGGTCGAGAACATCGTCTCCGGCAAGCGGACCCTCGCCGACAACAAGCCGCTCTACCCGGGCCTGCTGCGCAAGATCCGGCGTCAGGCGGTGAAGGACTACCTGCTGTTCCCGGCGCTGACCGGCCCGCTGTTCCCGCTCACCTTCGCGGGCAACGCGGTCGCCAACCTGGTCCGCAACGTGTGGGCGTTCAACATCATCTTCTGCGGTCACTTCCCGGCCGGCGTGGCGTCCTTCTCCGAGGAGGAGACCGAGAACGAGACGCGCGGCCACTGGTACCTGCGCCAGATGCTCGGCTCGGCCAACATCAAGGGCAGCAAGCTGATGCACCTGATGAGCGGCAACCTGTCGCACCAGATCGAGCACCACCTGTTCCCCGACCTGCCCGCGCGGCGCTACCCGGAGATGGCCGTCGAGGTCCGCGAGATCTGCGAGCGCTACGGCCTGCCCTACAACACCGGGCGCCTGCACCAGCAGCTGTTCAGCGTCTTCAAGAAGATCGTGCGCTACTCCTTCCCCGGCGGGCAGGCGAAGGTCGCGCCCGTGCGCGGACCGGGATCCGTGACCGAGGACTCGTTGGCAGCCTGAGGCCCCGCGAGGGAGACTGACGCCCATGAGCGACGGACGCGACCATCTGACCCGTGCCGAGATCGCCAAGGACGCGCTCCAGGCGGGCGCCGAGGCGGCCGCGCAGACCGTCGGCGAGGTCGCCACCATCGTGACCCGCGCCGTCGGTGACGTCGCGGCCGCGGTGGGCGGCTTCGCGACCGAGATCTTCGAGATCCGGGACTCCTCGCGGCGCGCGCTCGCCGACCAGGACGAGCTCGGGGCCGATGAGCTCGGTGCCGGCGAGGAGCCGGAGTCACTCGAAGTGCAGCCGGAAGCCTGACATCCGGAACGAGCCGAGCTGCCGCGCGTCCCGCAGGAACGCCAGCGGGCCGTCGGCGGCGAAGCTCCACCGGCCGCGACACGGCAGCGCCTTGGCGGTGCCCTTCATCACGACGTCGGCGACCTCGGGGTGCTCGGCGATGCCGGGCTGCTCGACCAGGCCCTTGAAGGGCACCCGCGGCGCCGCGCGGGAGATGTCGGTGAACCGCGCCTCGGCGATCGGACGCCGCTCCAGCGTGGTCGACCACTCGGTCGACGTGACCGGTCCGCGGAAGGACATGTCGAGGTCGAAGTCGCACAGGTCCTTCGGGATCGCCCACAGCTCGCGGCCGCCGGCCTGCGAGGCGGGGGAGTCGACCCAGATGTCGGTGATCGTCACGGCGCTCTCGCCGGCGCGGTTCTTCGTGGTCCGCGCGACCAGGAGCTCGTGGTAGGTGAGCGGGCTGGGCTCCTCGTAGGAGACCAGCGCGACGCCGTACACGCCGGCGGGGCGACGCTCGTCGACGTCGCTGCGCAGCCGGAAGGCCGTCAGCCACATCGAGCCGTGCATCTTCCAGGGGGCGGGGGGATAGAGGGTCACGCGTTCTCCTCGTCCAGGAACAGCTGGGCGGTCTGCTCGATCTCGGCCTCCATCGCCGCCGGCAGGGCGTCGGTGAGCTCGTCGGCGATCGGGCTCTTCTCCCGCGGCCCGAGTCCGGCCGCGGCGCGCTCGACCGCGCCGGCCACGTCGATCAGCGTCGCGTCGCGGACGTAGGGCTGCTTCAGCTCGCGTGCGACGTACTTGGCCACGAACCGGCGCAGCTCGCCCTCCACGTTCGCGGCGCGGCTGGTCAGCGACGCGCGCAGGCCCTGCGCCTTGAGCCGGACGACGACCTGCGCCGGGCTCGGCGGCTCGACGTCGAGCGCGATCGCCAGGTCGCTGCGGGCGTGCGCGGTGATCCGCAGGGGGAGCACGACGTCGGCGTCGAAGCGCTGCTTGTCCATGCCCAGGTCGATGGTGAAGGTGAGCGTCACCGGCAGGTCGACGTGGAAGGACACCGGGTCGGCGCCGACCCGCTCTCCGGTGGCGGTGCCGATCTCGCCCTTCGCGGTGACCTTCGCGATCCGTCCCGGGCCGACGCCCATCGGGCCGACGTCGATCGGGCGCCCGGCCAGGACGTTGACGCCCCGCAGCACCCGCTCGGCGGTGACGGCGGCGGCGAAGAACCGCTCGCCCCAGGCGGCGTAGTCGATCAGCTCCTCGCTCATCTGGGGAACCCTAGTGCGTGCCGGGCCCCTGGCGCGGCAGGCGCGATCGCGGGTCGGTGCGGGGGTGGGTGCCTCAGCGTCGGGCGTGCGGCCCCGTGGCGAGCCCGCGCTCGACCATGTCGAGCGTCCTCTCGATGGCGACCGCGCGCTCGCGCTCGCCCAGATCGGCCAGTGGTCCGTCGATGAGCAGCATCGCCAGTCCGTGGACGGCGGCCCAGGGGCCGGCCTCGGCGTCCGGCCGGTCGGCGGGCGCGAGGTGGCCGACGGCGACCAGCTCGTCGAGCATCTCGCCCAGCAGCAGGTACGGCGCCGGGTCGTCCAGGTCGGGACCCACGCCCTCGCGCGGACCGCCGGTGAAGCAGGTCCGGAAGATCCCCGGCTCGTCGACCGCGAACCGGATGTAGCCGCGGCCGGTCGACCGCAGCCGTGCCAGCGCCCGCTCCACCGGATCGCCGCCGGCCGGCACCTGGGCGAGGAAGTCGCCCATCGCCGCGACCATGCCGTCCATCGCCAGCGCGCGGGCGGCGTCGAGCAGCTCGGCCTGGTTCTCGAAGTGCCGGTACGCCGCGGTTGGGGTGACGCCGACCTCCCGGGCCGCGCCGCGGATGGTCACCGCGTCCGGCCCGCCGGTCGCGGCGAGCTCGGCCGCGGCGCGGGCGAGGGCGTTGCGCAGGTCGCCGTGGTGGTAGCCGCGCTTGCCGCCGGCGGTCGAGGAGGTGCTCACGACCACATGTTGACACCCGCACACATTCGTGCCAAGTTAACGCTTGCAAAGTTTACGGGCATACACATTTCTCCATCGCCTCGAGGAGGCAGGCATGTTCCGCAGGATCGGTGTGCTGGTCACCACCCGCTCGCGCTGGGTGCTCGGGCTCGGCGTCCTCGTCGTGGTCCTCGGCGCCTACGTCGGCATCGGTGCCTTCGCCAAGCTGCAGACCCAGGGCTTCGACGACCCCGGCTCCGACAGCAGCCGCGCCGCGGCCCTGCTCGCGGACCGCTTCGAGGGCACCGCCGACTACGTCTTCGTGGTCCGTCCCGCCGACGGCTCCGTCGACAGCCCGGCCGCGACCGCCGCCGGCAAGGTGCTCACCGAGCGGCTGCGCCGCGACGGCGACCTCGCCGGCGTCACGTCGTACTTCGACACGCAGGCGCCGCCGCTGCGCTCGACCGACGGCGCGCTCGCGCTGGTCACCGCGTCGATCAAGCCGGGCACGGAGGCCGATCCGGGCGCTGTCCTCGACCGCTACGCCGGCAAGGACGGCGCAATCGACGTCCAGGTCGGCGGCTCCGAGGTCGTCGGCGAGGAGATCGGCAGCCAGATCGGCAAGGACCTCGGGCTCGCCGAGAGCATCGCGATCCCACTCATCCTGGTGCTGCTCGTGCTCGCGTTCGGCAATGTCGTCGGTGCGCTCGTCACCCTCGGCATCGGGCTGGTCGCGATCCTCGGCACCTTCGCCGAGCTCTCGCTGCTCGGCTCGGCGACCGACGTCTCGATCTACTCGGTCAACCTCACCACCGGCCTCGGGCTCGGGCTCGCGGTCGACTACGGGCTGCTCATGGTCGCCCGGGTGCGCGAGGAGCGGGCCGCGCGGCGCGACCACCAGGCCGCCGTACGACGGGCGGTCGAGACCGCCGGCCGCACCATCGTGTTCAGCGCGACGACCGTGGCCGTGGCGCTCGCGTCGCTGCTGGTGTTCCCGATGTACTTCCTGCGCTCGTTCGCCTACGCCGGCATCGGCGTCATGCTGATCACGGCCTTCAGCGCCGTCGTGCTGCTGCCGGCCGGGCTGTCCCTGCTCGGCGACCGGATCGACGCCTGGCGCGTGCCGCGGGTGCGGGGCATCCGGGGCGAGGAGGCGCCGACCTGGGCGCGGCTCGCGCGCTTCGTCGTACGGCGCCCGGTGCTGAGCGCGCTGCCGGTCCTGGCCGGCCTGGTCGTGCTGGCCGTGCCGCTCGCCGGCATCAACCTCGGCACGCCCGACGACCGCGTCCTGCCGACGAGCGCCTCGAGCCGGCAGGCCGGGGACGCGCTGCGCTCGGAGTTCGCCGGCGACGGCACCCACCCGATCGAGGTGGTGACCACCTCCGCGCTCGGCGACCGGGCGCTGGCTGACTACGCCGAGCGGCTGGGCGGGCTGCCCCACGTGGTCCGGGTCGAGACCAGGCGCGGTCGCGACGCCGACCTGCTCGCCGTCGTCACCAGCCTCGACCCGCGCTCGTCGCAGGCGCGTCAGCTGGTCGAGGACGTGCGCGCCGTACCGGCTCCGGACGGGACGCAGGCCCTCGTCGGCGGTGCCTCCGCCGCGCTGCACGACCAGATGTCGGGGATCGGCAGCCGGCTGCCGATCGTGGCGGGCTGGCTGGTGCTGTCGACGCTGGTGATCCTGTTCCTGTTCACCGGCAGCGTGATCCAGCCGATCCGGGCGCTGCTGCTCAACGCGGTCGGCCTGGCCGCGACGCTGGGCGCGATGGTGTGGGTGTTCGAGGACGGCCATCTGTCCGGGCTGCTCGGGTTCACGCCGCAGCCGATGGACAGCTCGATGCTGGTGCTGCTGTTCTGCGTCGCCTTCGGCCTGTCGATGGACTACGAGGTGTTCGTGATGGGCCGGATCAAGGAGATGCGCGACCAGGGGATGAGCAACGAGCAGGCGCTGGTCCACGGCCTGGCCCACACCGGCCGGATCGTCAGCACCGCCGCCGCGCTGATCGCGATCAGCTTCTTCGCCTTCCTGGTCAGCTCGGTGAGCTTCATCCAGTTCTTCGGGCTCGGCACAGGGCTCGCGATCCTCATCGACGCCACCCTGATCCGCGGAGTGCTGCTCCCCGCCGGCGTCCGGCTGCTGGGGGAGCGGGCCTGGTGGGCGCCGCGTCCGCTGCGGACGCTGCACCGCCGGGTCGGGCTCTCCGAGGCTGTGCCGGTCTGAGTCCCCGAAAATGCCGCAACGTCATTCGTTCTGCGGGTGAGAGCCCACAGGACGAATGACGTCAGCGCGACAGGTTTGCGACTCAGTCGTCGTCCGGGTCGTCGAGCCGGGCGAGCCAGGTCGCGAAGCGCTCGATCGGCGTCTCGAACTCTGGGTGCACGTCGACGAACTCCTGCAGCCGCTCGCCGAGCCAGGCCAGGGTGACCTCCTCGTCACCCCGGCGCTGCTCGAGCTCCTCGATCCCGCGGTCGGTGAAGTACATCAGCTGAACGCGCGCTCGATCAGCTCGGCCTGCTCGGCCGCGTGCCGCTTGACCGTGCCGACCGCCGTGGTCGACGAGGCGGTGCGGGTGATCGGCTCGACCTCGCGGCCCAGCGCCGGCACCACGTTGAGGTGGTACGACGGCCACGGGCCCTGGTTGAAGGGCTCGTCCTGGACCCACTTGACCTTGGCGTTCGGGTACTTCGCGAGCTCGGCCTGGAGCGCCTCGACGGGCCACGGGTAGAGCTGCTCGACGCGCAGGATCGCGACGTCGTCGCGGTTGCTCTTGGTGCGCTCGACGACGAGGTCCCAGGTGAGCCGGCCGGAGACCAGCAGCACGGTGGAGACCTTGCTCGGGTCGACCGTGGCGTCGGCGATCACCGGGCGGAACTCGCCGCTGGTGAAGTCGGACGGCAGCGACGCCGCCTCCTTGCGCTTGAGCATCGACTTCGGGGTGAAGACGATGAGCGGCTTGTGCTCGCCGCCCAGCGAGTGCCGCCGCAGCAGGTGGAAGTACGACGCCGGGGTGGACGGCTGCGCGACGACCATGGCCTCGTCGGCGCACAGCGTGAGGAACCGCTCGATGCGCGCCGAGGAGTGGTCGGCGCCCTGGCCCTCGTAGCCGTGGGGGAGCAGGAGCACCACGCCGGAGTCCTGGCCCCACTTGGTCTTGCCGGCGGAGATGTACTCGTCGATGACCGACTGGGCGCCGTTGACGAAGTCGCCGAACTGCGCCTCCCAGAGGACGAGCGCCTCGGGGCGGGCCACCGAGTAGCCGTACTCGAAGCCGAGCGCGGCGTACTCGGACAGGAGGCTGTCGTAGACGAAGAACTTCGCCTGGTCCTCGGTGAGGTTGGCCAGCGGCGTCCACTCGTCGGCGTTGACCCGGTCGATGATCGTCGCGAAGCGCTGCACGAAGGTGCCGCGGCGCGAGTCCTGGCCGGCCAGGCGCACCGGGCGGCCGTCCATCAGCAGCGAGCCGAAGGCGAGGATCTCGCCGGTGCCCCAGTCGATCGGGCCGTCGGCGATCGCCGCGGCGCGACGCTGCAGCTGCGGCATCACCTTCGGGTGGACGGTGAAGCCGTCGGGCGGGGTGACGTAGGCGTCGGCGATCCGCTTGAGGACCTCGACCGGCACCGCGGTCTGGGTCTCGCCCGCGGGCTTGTCCGGGTAGTCGGGGACGGTGGTCCACTCCTTGGGCGCGGACGACGCCTCGCGCACCTCGGTGAAGACCCGCTCCAGCTGCTGCTGGTAGTCGCGCAGGACCTGCTCGGCCTCCTCGATCGTGATGTCGCCACGACCGATGAGCGACTCGGTGTAGAGCTTGCGCACCGAGCGCTTCTGCTCGATCAGGTCGTACATCAGCGGCTGCGTGTACGACGGGTCGTCGCCCTCGTTGTGACCGCGACGGCGGTAGCAGACCAGGTCGATGACGACGTCACTGTGGAAGGTCTGGCGGTACTCGAAGGCCAGCCGGGCCACGCGGATGCACGCCTCGGGGTCGTCGCCGTTGACGTGGAAGATCGGCGCCTGCACCATCCGCGCGACGTCGGTCGCGTAGAGGGTCGAGCGCGACGAGCCGGGCGAGGTGGTGAAGCCGACCTGGTTGTTGATGACCAGGTGGATGGTGCCGCCGGTGCGGTAGCCGCGCAGCTGGGAGAGGTTGAGCGTCTCGGCGACCACGCCCTGGCCGGCGAAGGCGGCGTCACCGTGCAGGAGCAGCGGCAGCACCGGGAACTTCTCGCCCTGGTTGAGCACGTCCTGCTTGGCGCGGGCGATGCCCTCGAGGACCGGGTCGACGGTCTCGAGGTGCGACGGGTTCGCGGCGACCGAGACCTTGATGGTCTCGCCGGTGCCGGCCACGAAGGCGCCCTCGGCGCCGAGGTGGTACTTCACGTCGCCCGAGCCCTGGACCGTGCGCGGGTCGATATTGCCCTCGAACTCGCGGAAGATCTGGTTGTAGGACTTGCCGACGATATTCGCGAGCACGTTGAGGCGGCCGCGGTGGGCCATGCCGATGGCGACCTCGTCGAGGCCGGCCTGGGCGGCGGCCTCCGCGATCTCGTCGACGACGGGGACGGTCGTCTCGCCACCCTCGAGCGAGAACCGCTTCTGGCCGACGAACTTGGTCTGCAGGAAGGTCTCGAAGGCCTCGGCCTGGTTGAGCTTGAGCAGGATCCGCAGCTGCTCCTCGCGGGGCGGCTTGCTGTGCGGCTGCTCGACGCGCTCCTGGATCCAGCGGCGCTGCTCGGGATCCATGATGTGCATGTACTCGATGCCGGTGGTGCGGCAGTAGGAGTCGCGCAGGATGCCGAGGATGTGGCGCAGCTTCATGAAGCGCCGGTCGCCGCCGCCGAAGGAGCCGGTGGGGAACTCGCGGTCGAGGTCCCACAGGGTCAGGCCGTGCGACTCGATGCGCAGGTCGGGGTGGCTGCGCTGCTTGTACTCGAGCGGGTCGGTGTCGGCCATCAGGTGGCCGCGCACGCGGTAGGCGTGGATCAGCTCGAGGATGCGCGCCTGCTTGTCGATCTCGTCGTCGTGGGACGTCGCGATGTCGTTGTTCCACCGGATCGGCTCGTACGGGATGCGCAGCGCACGGAAGATCTCGTCGTAGAAGCCGTCCTCGCCGAGCAGGTAGCGGTGCACCTGGCCGAGGAACTCGCCCGACTGCGCGCCCTGGATGACGCGGTGGTCGTAGGTCGAGGTCATCGTCATGATCCGAGAGATCGCGTTGCGCGCGATGGTCTCCTCGGACGCGCCCTGGAACTCGGGCGGGTAGTCCATCGAGCCGACGCCGATGATGGCGGCCTGGCCCTGCATCAGGCGCGGCACCGAGTTGTTGGTGCCGAGGCCGCCGACGTTGGTGAGGCTGACCGTCGTACCGGAGTAGTCCTCCATGGTCAGCTTGTTGTCCTTGGCCTTGCGCACGATGTCCTCGTACGCCGTCCAGAACTGCGCGAAGTCCATGGACTCGCACGCCTTGATGCTCGGCGCGACCAGCTGGCGGGAGCCGTCGGGCTTCTGCTGGTCGATAGCCAGGCCGAGGTTGATGTGCGCCGGCGTCACCATGGTGGGCTTGCCGTCGATCTCGGCGAAGGTGTTGTTCATCGAGGGCTGCGCCTTGATCGCCTTGACGATCGCGTAGCCGATCAGGTGGGTGAAGGACACCTTGCCGCCGCGGGCGCGCTTGAGGTGGCTGTTGATGACGATCCGGTTGTCCCAGAGCAGCTTGACCGGGATGTTGCGGACCGAGGTCGCGGTCGGGACCGACAGCGAGATGTCCATGTTCTTGGCCGTGGCCGCGGGGATGCCGCGCAGCACGGTCAGCGTGGGCTCGTCGCTGGCCGTCACCGGGGCGGGACGGGGCGCGTCCTTGGGGGTCGGCTTGGGGGCGTCGGCCTTGGGGGGCATCGGCGTGGTGGTGGAGGCCGGGCTGACCTGCGGGGCGGGCGTCGCCTTCGGGGTGGGCGCGGGCGCCGGCGCGGCCGCCGCGGCGGCGGCCGGAGCTGATGCCGGGGCGGCGGCCGGGGCCGGAGC
Source organism: Nocardioides ginsengisoli (assembly GCF_039537225.1). NCBI lineage: Bacteria > Bacillati > Actinomycetota > Actinomycetes > Propionibacteriales > Nocardioidaceae > Nocardioides > Nocardioides ginsengisoli. Next base: position 141,022 of record NZ_BAABAC010000024.1, on the reverse strand, counting down.
CGTGGCGACCGGGGCGGCGGTCGCGGCCGTCGTGCCGTTGGCCGGGGCGCCATTGCCCCTGAAGAACGCGGCCCAGGCAGGATCGACACTGCCCGGGTCGGCCTCGAACCGCTCCTTCATCTCCTCCACGAGCCACTCGTTGGCTCCGAAGTCCGCAGGAACGGGAGATCCGGTGGACTGGTCTGACGACTGCGTCACGACGTGCTTCGCCTCTTCCGATGAGCTTGATCCGACCCGCCGCCGATAGCGGGCGCTGTCGGCAGCAAGGCTAGTCCCATGCCAAGGCAAATACCGACCCTCGGTCACCCTTTGGGGCAGGGTGTTGCGTATCAGACATCCCGGTCGGGTACCGGGGGTCCGACGGAGGGGGGTCTCAGACGTGTGGAGACGACCGGATCGAAGGGGCTGGGCGGTCTGCCTGACCGCGCTCTTGATCGTGCTCGGCATGGTCGTGAGCGGGTGCTCGGGCGGCTCGGACAAGCGGCCGCGGAGCGCCCCGTCGAGTGACGGAGGCAACGCCAGCGAGACCGTCGTCACCAACGCCGCGCTGGGGCGCGTGCGGGGTCCGCTCGGGCGCGCGAAGTCGGACGCCGTCCTGACCGGCGTCACCAAGGTGGTCGACGCCTGGATCGACGCCGCGTACGGCGGCGACTACCCGCGCACCGACTTCAAGGCCGGCTTCGGCGCGTTCACGCCGCAGGCCCGGCGGCTCGCGGTGAAGCAGTCCACGGTGATGACCAACGCCGAGGTCGGCGCGGGCCTGACCGGCGTCGAGCTGACCCGCCGCAAGGTGCTGGTCGACGTCCTCAGCGTCGGACGGCGGGCGAGGGGCGCGACCGCGCGGGTCTGGATCGAGATGCGGCTGGCGGGAAAGACGACCCGCACCGACCTGGTCACCGGCCGGCTGCTGCTGACCCCGACGAAGCAGGGCTGGACGGTCTTCGGGTTCGACGTCCGGCGGGGGAAGGGAGGCGCGTCGTGATGCGCAAGGTGGCACGTGTTCTCGTTCTCGGGCTGGTGCTCGCCGTGACGGCGCTCGTCGTACCGGACAGCACGCCGGCGCCGACCGAGTTCACCCTGGTCAAGCTCGACCGCGCGCGGGGAGTCGACGTCGACCCCGACGTGGTCTGGATCCTCGCCGTCGGCGCCGACACGCGCCCCGGGGAGGACCCGCTCCACAGCCGCGGCGACGCGTTGCAGATGGTCGGCATCGACACCCGTACCGGCGCCGCGACCGCGATCGGCATCCCGCGCGACAGCTGGGTGCCCATCCCCGGCCACGGCTCGAACCGGGTCAACGCCTCGCTCTTCTTCGGCGGCCCCAAGCTGCTCGGCCGGACCGTCGGCAACCTGCTCGGTGTCCAGCCCGACTACGTCATGCTCGCCACGTTCAGCGGCCTGGCCCGGCTGATCAGCAGCATCGGCGGGATCACCGTCGACAACCCGCGAGCCTTCTCCGACGCGCACCTCAACCCGCGCGGCTGGAAGGCGGGGAGGATCCGGATCAACGGCATGCGGGCCGTCGAGTTCGCGCGGGTGCGCAAGTCACTGCCGCGCGGCGACTTCGACCGCTCGGCCAACCAGCAGCGCGTGATCCGCGGCATCCAGCGCAAGATCGCCGCGAACGCCGACCGCCCCGGCTGGATCGAGGGCGGCGTCCTCAGCGTGCTCGCCCACCTGAAGACGCAGGGGGTGTCGCCCACGGAGCTGTTCCGGATCGCCCAGGCGATCGCGCAGGTCGACCAGCGCAGGATCTCGACCTGCGTCGTCCAGGGCGGGATCGGCAATATCAACGGCGCGAGCGTCGTCCTGCCGAACGTCGCCCTGGCCCGTCGCTACGGCGCCGACGCGCGGCACGACGCGACGATCAAGCGTTGCTGAGCGCCGGGCCCCCGTCGCGTGCCTCGCGGGCGCCCTGACCGGCGAGCGCGTCGGCCCGCTCGTTGCCGGGGTCGCCGTTGTGCCCCTTCACCCAGTGCCAGGTCACGTCGTGCTCCGCCGCCGCGAGATCGAGCCGGCGCCACAGGTCGTCGTTCTTGATCGGCGCCTTCGCCGCCGTCCGCCAGCCGTTGGACTTCCACTTCGCGACCCACGACATGATCCCGTTGCGGACGTAGCTGCTGTCGGTGTGGAGGTCGACCTCCGAGTGCCGGGTGAGCTTCTCGAGCGCCTGGATGGCGGCCATCAGCTCCATCCGGTTGTTCGTGGTGGCGGGCTCGCCCCCGTAGAGCTCGAGGGTGTGCTCGCCGTACCGCAGCACGGCGCCCCAGCCGCCCGGACCGGGGTTGCCGAGGCAGGCGCCGTCGGTGTGGATGGTGACGCGGGAGGCGGGGTCGGTCGGCACGGACGAAGCGTAGATGCCCGTCGTACCCGGCATTTCGGTCGGGTCGTCCCGCGAAAGGCGACCTGTCTGCCGGGTGGGACGACCCGCGGGAGCGCAAAAATGAAAGGGCGCCTCCGGCAGGATTCGAACCTGCGACACCTGGTACCGGAAACCAGTGCTCTATCCCCTGAGCTACGGAGGCATACGCCTCACCGAGGCGTGCTCCGGAACCTTACCGGTCCATATCCGTGCAAGAGAAACCGGTGGCCCTCGATACGCTGGGCGCGTGACTCCGGCCCAGCTCTCCACCACCATCGTCGACGCCCTCCAGAACCTCGTCGACCAGGGTTCGCTGACCCTGCCCGACGGGGTTCCGAGCGAGGTGACGGTGGAGCGACCCCGGCAGAAGGGCCACGGCGACTACGCGACCAATGTCGCGCTGCAGCTCGCCAAGAAAGCCGGCACCAACCCGCGGGCGCTCGGCGAGCAGCTCGCCGCCCAGCTGCGGGAGGCCGACGGCATCGCTGACGTCGAGCTCGCCGGCCCCGGCTTCCTCAACATCACCGTCGAGGCGGGCGCGCAGGGCAAGGTGGCGGCCGAGATCGTCGCCGCCGGCGCGGCGTACGGCCACACCGACACGCTCGACGGGCAGCACATCAACGTCGAGTTCATCTCCGCCAACCCGACCGGGCCGCTCCACCTGGGGCACACCCGGTGGGCGGTGCTCGGCGACGCGATCGCGCGGGTGCTGGCGGCGGCGGGCGCCGAGGTGACGCGCGAGTTCTACATCAACGACCGCGGCGTGCAGATGAACAACTTCGCCAACTCGATCATCGCCGCGGCGCTGGGGCAGCCCAAGCCCGACGACGGCTACGCCGGCGCCTACATCGAGGACCTGGCCAAGGCCGTCGACGCCGCGAGCCCGGGCATCTTCGAGCTCGAGGGCGACGAGCGGCTGGCCGCCGTACGGGCGAAGGGCTACGAGCTGCAGCTCAAGGAGCAGCAGGACCAGCTCGACACCTTCAACACCCACTTCGACGTGTGGTTCTCCGAGCTGTCGCTGCACGAGTCGGGCTCGGTGCCCGAGACGCTCGCCAAGCTCAAGGAGCTCGGCCACGTCTTCGAGCAGGACGGCGCGCTGTGGATGCGCACCACCGACTACGGCGACGACAAGGACCGCGTCCTCATCAAGTCCGACGGCGAGCTGACCTACTTCGCCTCCGACACTGCGTATTACCTCAACAAGCGGGCCCGCGGGTTCGACCGCTGCATCTACCTGCTCGGCGCCGACCACCACGGCTACGTCGGGCGGCTGCGCGCGATGGCGGCCTGCGCGGGCGACGACCCGGAGCAGACGCTCGAGGTGCTCATCGGCCAGCTGGTCAAGATCATGCAGGACGGCGCCGAGCTCAAGCTGTCCAAGCGGGCCGGCACGATCGTCACGCTCAACGAGCTGGCCGAGGAGATCGGCGTCGACGCGCTGCGCTACTCGCTGGCGCGCTACCCGGCCGACTCGCCGCTGACGCTCGACGTCGCCGAGATCACCAAGGCGTCCAACGACAACCCGGTCTACTACGTCCAGTACGCCCACGCGCGCACCTGCCGGATGCTCGCCAACGCCGCCGACCTCGGCATGAGCCTGCCCGACGACTTCGACCCGGCGCTGCTCTCCCACGAGCGCGACGGAGAGCTGCTGCGGGCGCTGGCCGAGTTCCCGCGGGTGGTCGCGAGCGCCGCCGAGCTGCGCGAGCCGCACCGGATCGCGCGCTACCTCGAGGACACCGCGTCGGTGTTCAACAAGTGGTACGACACCAAGGAGTGCCGGATGCTCCCGCAGGGCGACGAGCCCGTCGGCCCGGCCAACCTGGCGCGGATGGTCCTCGTCGTGGCGACGCAGACCGTGATCGCCAACGGTCTCGACCTGCTCGGCGTCTCCGCTCCGGAGCGCATGTGAGCGCGCACGTCTCCCCGGGCGGCTTCACCGGTACGTCGCCCGTCTGGCTGCGCGAGCCTGCCGACGTCAACGCGCTGATCCCGGCCCTGTGGTCGTCGTCGGCCCGCAAGGACGACGGCGTACTGCAGGTCGGGGGCCTCGCGATCCCCGACCTGGTCGCCGACGTCAACACGCCGGCGTACGTCCTCGACGAGGACGACTTCCGGTCCCGGGCGCGGGCGTTCCGCGACGGCTTCGCCGGCTACGACGTCTACTACGCCGGCAAGGCGTTCCTCTGCACCGCCGTCGCCCGGTGGGTGGCCGAGGAGGGGCTCTGCCTCGACGTGTGCAGCGACGGCGAGCTGACGGTCGCGCTGCGCGCCGGCACCGCCCCGGCGCGCATCGGCTACCACGGCAACAACAAGACCGCGATGGAGCTGCGTCGTGCCGTCGACGCCGGAGTCGGCCGGATCATCGTCGACTCCTTCCACGAGATCGAGCGGGTCGCCGACGTCGCGCGCCAGCTCGGCGTACGCCAGGGCGTGATGGTGCGGGTGACCGCGGGCGTCGAGGCGCACACCCACGAGTTCATCGCGACCGCCCACGAGGACCAGAAGTTCGGCTTCTCCATCTCGTCGGGCGACGCCTTCGACGCGGCCTCGCGGGTCGTCGCGCACGACAGCCTCGAGCTGCGCGGCCTGCACAGCCACATCGGCTCGCAGATCTTCGACACCTCCGGCTGGGAGGTCGCCGCCCGCCGGGTGCTCGCCCTGCACGCCCGGATCGGCGCCGAGCTCGGCCGGGTGCTGCCCGAGCTCGACCTCGGCGGCGGCTTCGGCATCGCCTACACGACTCAGGACGACCCGGCCGACCCCGCCGTCCTGGCCGAGCAGATCACCAAGATCGTCACGGGGGAGTGTGCCGCCCTCGGCATCCCCGTCCCGCACCTGTCGATCGAGCCCGGCCGCGCCATCGTCGGCCCCGCGATGTGCACCGTCTACACCGTCGGCACGGTCAAGCAGGTCGCCCTCGACGGCGGTGCCAGCCGCACCTACGTCTCCGTCGACGGCGGGATGAGCGACAACATCCGCACCGCCCTCTATGACGCCGACTACTCGTGCACCCTCGCCTCGCGCGCCTCCGCCGCCGCGCCGGTGCTGGCGCGCGTCGTCGGCAAGCACTGCGAGTCCGGCGACATCGTCGTCAAGGACGAGTTCCTGCCCGGCGACATCGCCCCCGGCGACCTGGTCGCGGTGCCCGGCACGGGCGCCTACGGCCGGTCGATGGCATCCAACTACAACCACGCCCTCCGCCCGCCGGTCGTCGCGGTCAAGGACGGCGCGGCGCGGGTGATCGTGCGGCGCGAGACCGTCGAGGACCTGCTCGCCACCGATATCGGCTGAACGGTGGGCTCGGCGTCAGAGCGCGCTTGTAACTCGGTGTTCGGTGATCTACCACGGTGCTGTGACATGTCACAGCACCGTGGTAGGTCACCGAACACCGAGTTACATGCCCCGCCCGCCAACCAGCCGCACCGGCCCGTCGCCGTACTGCTCGAGGACGTCGCCCGGGTTGGCCAGGTTGCACGACTTCAGTGACAGGCAGCCGCAGCCGATGCAGTCGTCAAGCGTGTCGCGCAGCCGCTCCAGGCGGGCGATCCGCTCGTCGAGGGCGCCGCGCCACGAGCGCGAGAGACGGGCCCAGTCGGCCTTGGTGGGGGTGCGGCCCTCGGGAAGGGTGGCGAGGGCGGCGCGGATGTCGGCGAGGGAGACGCCGACCCCCTGTGAGACCCGGATGAACGCCACCCTGCGCAGGACGTCGCGGTGGTAGCGGCGCTGGTTGCCGGCGGTGCGGATGCTCGCGATCAGGCCCTCGCGCTCGTAGAAGTGCAGGGCCGACACGGCCACGCCGGATCGGTGCGCCACCTCGCCGGGCGTCAGGTCGTGGCTCCGCAGGCTGCGGTTGATCTCGCTCATTGACCTCAACCATAGTTGAGGTTGTCGAATGCCGTCATGCACGCGATCCGCCACCATGCCTTCGGGCCCGCCGACCTGCTCCGAATCGAGGAGCTCCCCGACCTCCTGCCCGCGCCCGGGCAGCTGCGCGTCGCCGTCCACGCGGCGGGGGTGCACCTGCTCGACACGTCGATCCGGTCCGGCGAGTCGTTCGGCGCCGGGGAGCCGCCGGAGCTTCCGGTCGTCCCGGGGCGCGAGGTCGCCGGCGTCGTCGACCGGGTCGGCGCCGACGTCGACCCCAGCTGGCTGGGACGACGGGTGGTCGCGCACCTCGGCTTCGCCGGCGGTGGGTACGCCGACCAGGCCGTCGTCGACGCCGCCCGCGCGCACGTCCTGCCCGACGGCCTGGACGAGCCGACCGCGGTCGCCGCGATCGGCACCGGCCGGACGGCCGCCGGGATCCTCGACCTCGCCGGCATCGCCGCCGAGGAGCGGGTCGCGGTCACCTCCGCGGCCGGCGGCCTCGGCGTGCTGCTGCTCCAGGGAGTCCGCAACGCCGGCGCCTCGGCGCTCGGGGTGGCGGGCGGTCCGGACAAGCTCGCCGTCGCCACCAAGTACGGCGCCGACCCGGCCCTCGACCGCCACGACCCGGCCTGGCCGGCCCAGGTCGGCGAGCTCGACGTCGTCCTCGACGGCGTGGGCGGCGAGGTCGGGCAGGCGCTCTACGACCGGCTCGCGCCCGGCGGCCGGCTGGTCCGGTACGGCTGGGCGTCCGGCGTCCAGAACGCCTACGACGACCCACAGCGGCGGGTCGTCGACGTCCTCGGCCCGCCGATCATGAGCCGGCTCGCGGAGTTCGAGGCCGACGCGCTGGCGGCGGCGACCGACGGCTCCCGCGTCCCGTACGTCGGCGCGGTGTTCCCGCTCGCCGAGGCGGCCGCCGCGCACCGGGCGCTCGAGGCCGGCGCGACCGTCGGCAAGGTGGTCCTGCTCGTCGACCGGCCCGCCCGGTGACGGCGTACGCGGAGGCCACAGTCGACTCGCCGTGGCGGGGGCGGCATGGCCGGACCACCGTCGGCGTCTTCGCGTTGGCCTTCCTCTTCGCCTTCGAGGCGCTCGCGGTTGCGACCGTGATGCCGGACGTCGCGGCCGCCCTCGACGGCCTGCGCTGGTACGCCGTCGCCTTCGCCGCTCCGCTCGCCGCCTCGGTCGTCGCGGTGGCCGTCGCGGGCGCTCAGGTCGACCGCCTCGGCCCCGGTCCGGCGATGCGCCGTGGCCTCGTGCTCTTCTGCGGCGGCGTGGTGCTCGCGGGTCTGGCGCCGACGATGCCACTGTTCCTCCTCGGCCGCCTCGTCCACGGGTTCGGCGGTGGCGTCCTCGGCGTCGCGCTCTACGTCCTCATCGCGCAGGCCTACCCGGAGCGGCTGCGGCCGCAGGTGTTCGCCGTCCTGACCATGGGGTGGGTGCTGCCGGCGCTGGTCGGGCCGGTGATCGCCGCGCACGTCGCCGACGCGTTCGGCTGGCGCTGGGTCTTCCTCGGCGTCCCGGTCTTCGCGGTCGCGGCCTGGCTGCTCGTCGCCGACGCGCCGTCGCGGGCGGGAGGCGCGACCGAGCGCCGACCCGGGCGGATGCGGCTGTCCTTCCTCGCCGCCGGGGGAGTGCTCCTGGTCAGCGTCGCCGGCCAGCGCGCCGTCCCGGCCTGGCCCCTGGTGGCGATCGTCGGCGTGGTCGCGATCGGCCTCGGCGGCGCCCGGCTGCTGCCGCCGGGCGCCTGGTCGCTGCGCCCCGGACTGCCCGCCGTCCTCGGCGCCCGCGCCGGCGTCGGTACGGCGTTCGCGGCCGCCGAGATCTACATCCCGCTCCTGCTCACGCTCGACCGCGGCCTCACCCTGACCGAGGCGGGCTGGGTGCTCACCGTCGGCGCGCTCACCTGGTCGTCGGGCGCCGTGCTGTCCGCCCGCTGGCGACGGCTGGCGGACCCGCCGGGTCGCGTCCGCCTCGGCGCCGCGCTCGTCGCCGTCGGGATCGGAACCTTCGCGACGGTCGCGGTGCCCGGAGTGCCGCTCGCCGTACCGATCGTCGGGTGGGGGATGGCCGGCTTCGGGATCGGCATGGCGTTCTCGACGCTGTCGGTGCTCGCGCTCGCGACCGCCGCGCCCGGCGAGGAGGGGCGGGCGTCGTCCGCGCTCCAGCTCAACGACTACCTCACCAACAGCGCGGGCGTGGCGCTCGGCAGTGTCGTCTTCGCCGGTTTCGCGGACACCGCCCCGGTCGCCGCGGCCACCGGACTGGTCGTCGCGGCGGCCGTCGTCGGGGCGCTCGCGCTGGTGCCGGCGTCACGTCTGCGGGCCTGACCCGAGCGTGACCCGGGCCGTGAGAGAGCCGCAAGGTGTCCGCCATTCGCAGCGGGTGGCCGGACGGATCGCCTCCGCCGATACCCTTGCCTCGTGAACAGTCCTCTCAAGGTTGCCGTGCTCGGCTGCGGTTCCGTCGGGTCGCAGGTGGTGCGGCTCCTCGGCGAGCAGGCCGACGACCTGGCGGCCCGGGTCGGGGCTCGTGTGGAGCTGGTCGGCGTCGCCGTACGACGTCTCGACGCGCCGCGCGAGGTCGACGTCCCGGCCGATCTGCTCACCACCGACGCCGCGGCGCTCGTCGCCCGCGAGGACGTCGACGTCGTGATCGAGGTGATCGGCGGCATCGAGCCGGCCCGGACGCTCATCCTGTCCGCGCTCGAGAACGGCGCCTCGGTGGTCACCGCCAACAAGGCGCTGCTCGCCGAGGACGGCCCGACGCTGTTCCAGGCCGCCGAGAAGGCCGGCCGCGACCTCTACTACGAGGCCGCCGTCGCGGGCGCGATCCCGATCCTGCGGCCGCTGCGCGAGTCGCTCGCCGGCGACAAGGTCACCCGCGTGCTCGGCATCGTCAACGGCACCACCAACTTCATCCTCGACAAGATGGACACCTCGGGCGCCGGCTTCGCCGATGCGCTCGAGGAGGCGCAGGCACTCGGCTACGCCGAGGCCGACCCGACCGCCGACGTCGAGGGCTTCGACGCCGCGGCCAAGGCCGCGATCCTGGCCAGCCTGGCGTTCCACTCGCGGGTGACCGCGGCCGACGTCCACCGCGAGGGCATCGTCGACGTGAGCGCCGGCGACGTCCGCTCCGCGCGTGAGATGAACAGCGTCGTCAAGCTGCTCGCGATCGCCGAGCTGCGCAAGGGCGACGGCGACGAGGAGGCGGTCAGCGTCCGCGTCCACCCGGCGATGATCCCGCGCTCCCACCCGCTGGCGAGCGTCCGCGAGGCCTACAACGCGGTCTTCGTCGAGTCCGAGGCCGCCGGCCAGCTCATGTTCTACGGTCCCGGCGCGGGTGGCTCGCCGACCGCGAGCGCCGTCCTCGGCGACCTCGTCACGGTGGCCCGCAACCACCGTCAGGGCACGCGCGGCGTCGGCGAGTCGGCCTACGCCGACCGCGCGGTGCTGCCGATGGGCGAGACCCGCACCCGCTACCACGTCGCCATCGACGTCGACGACAAGGCGGGCGTGCTCGCGGCGGTGGCGCTCGCCTTCGCCGAGCACGGCGTCTCCATCCAGACCGTTCGCCAGGAGGGCCGGGGCGACGACGCCCAGCTCGTCGTCGTCTCGCACGAGGCCACGGACGCGGCGCTGGCCGCGACCGTCGACCACCTGCGTGACATGGACATCGTGCGCGAGGTCACCTCGGTGATGCGCGTCGAGGGAACCGAAGAGTGAGCATGAGCAACACCACCAACGGTCAGTGGCGCGGCGTCATCGAGGAGTACCGCGAGCTCCTCGACATCCCCGCCGGCACCCCCGCCGTCACCCTGCGTGAGGGCGGCACGCCCCTCGTCCACTCCGCGTGGCTCTCGAGCCTGACCGGGGCCCAGGTGTGGCTCAAGGTCGAGGGCAACAACCCGACCGGCTCGTTCAAGGACCGCGGCATGACCACGGCGCTCTCGGTCGCCGTCCACGAGGGTGCCAAGGCCGTCGTGTGCGCGTCGACCGGCAACACCTCGGCGTCGATGGCCGCCTACGCCGCCAAGGCCGGCGTCACCCCGATCGTGCTCGTGCCCGAGGGCAAGATCTCGGCCGGCAAGATGGCCCAGGCCGTGCTGCACGGCTCGCAGGTGATCCAGGTGCGCGGCAACTTCGACGACTGTCTGCGGATGGCGCGCGAGATGGCGGAGAAGTACCCCGTCGCGCTGGTCAACTCGGTCAACCCGCACCGCCTCGAGGGTCAGAAGACCGCCGCCTTCGAGATCGTCGACTTCCTCGGCGACGCGCCCGACTTCCACCTGCTGCCGGTCGGCAACGCCGGCAACATCTCGGCCTACTGGCTCGGCTACACGCAGTACGCCGCCGCGGGTCGGGCGACCAAGCGGCCCGTCATGCGCGGCTTCCAGGCCGAGGGCGCGGCGCCGCTGGTGACCGGCGAGCCGTTCCCCGAGCCCGAGACCGCGGCGACCGCGATCCGGATCGGCAACCCCGCCTCCTGGAAGCTCGCCGAGGCGGCCCGTGGCGAGTCCGGCGGCCGGTTCGCCGCCGTCTCCGACGCCCAGATCCTGGCCGCGCAGAAGGCGCTCGCCGCCAACGACGGCGTCTTCGTCGAGCCGGCCTCCGCGGCCGGTGTCGCCGGCCTGCTCGCCGAGCTCGAGGCGGGGGAGTCCTACGCCGGCGCCACCGTCGCGATCACCGTCACCGGCCACGGCCTCAAGGACATCGCGACGGCGCTCGACGGCCTGCTGCTCCCCGACGTCGTCGTCGACGCCGACGTCGACGCCGCGGCGCAGGCTGCGGGTCTGTGACCTTCGTCGACGGCCCGGTCCGGGTCCGCGTCCCCGCGACGTCCGCCAACCTCGGCCCCGGCTTCGACACCCTCGGCCTCGCGCTCGACCTGCGTGACGAGCTCGAGGCGGAGGTCATCGCCGACGGCCTGCTCGTCGAGGTCAGCGGCTACGGCGCCGGCCAGGTCCCGCTCGACGAGCGGCACCTCGTCGTCCGGGCCATGCGCGCGACCTTCGACCGCCTCGGCAAGCAGCCCACCGGCCTGCGGCTGACCTGCAAGAACGTGATCCCGCACGCCCGCGGCCTCGGCTCGTCGTCCGCGGCGATCGTGGCCGGCGTCTGGTTGGCGCGCGAGCTCGTCGCGGGCGGCCGACTGCTGCTCGACGAGGCCGCGCTGCTCGACCTGGCCGCGCAGCTCGAGGGCCACCCCGACAATGTCGCACCGGCGCTGCTCGGCGGCTTCGTGATCTCCGGCCAGGACGCCGACGGCTCGTTCTGGGCGGTCCCGGCCGGCGTCGACCCGCGGATCAGCGCGGTCGTCTTCGTGCCGTCGTCCCCGGTCTCGACCGAGGCCGCCCGCGGCCTGCTGCCCGCCGAGGTCCCGCACGCCGACGCCGCCGCCAACGCCGGCCGTACGGCGCTCCTCGTCGCCGCGCTCTCCGGCCGCCCCGAGGAGCTGCTCCGCGCCACCGAGGACCGGCTGCACCAGTCCTACCGCCGCTCGGCGATGCCGGAGAGCCTGGCCCTGGTCGAGGCGCTGCGCGCCGACGGCGTCCCGGCGGTGATCTCCGGCGCCGGCCCGACCGTCCTCGCGTTCGCCGACGGACCCGACTCCGCCGCCACCGAGGCGCTGCTCGCCCGCTGTCCGCAGGGATGGGGCGGCCTCGCGCTCGCGGTGAGCGACACCGGAGCCGTCTCGGCCTGACCCGGCGGTTCGCCGTGATGTTCGGCACCGTGGTGGTACATTGACGCAGCGCCGTGGTTCTCGGCGCCCGGCGGGCTCGGCCCGCCCTTCTTTCAGACTCGCCTCCCGGGTGACCGGACGGGTCTTCGCAGGACTCAACCAGTGCGCAGTGCCGCGCCCCTCGACTCGGGCCCGGAGCGCGCGAGATACGTGGGAAGGACTCACGTGACCGAAACTCCCGACTCCACCGCGCCGCAGGGCGACCTCTTCGACGGTGCCGCGGACAAGCCCGCGGCCGCCGCGAAGAAGGCGGCCGCCCCGAAGAAGCGCGCCGCCGGTGGTCTCAACGGCATGCTCCTCGCCGACCTCAAGGCGATGGCGACCGGCATGGGCATCCGCGGCGCCGGCAGCATGAAGAAGGCCGCGCTCGTCGACGCGATCAAGGCCGCCCAGGCCGGTGGCGGCGCGCCCAAGGCGCCCAAGGCGCCCAAGGCAGCCGCGCCGAAGGCCGAGCCCGCCCCTAAGGCCGACCAGGCGCCCCCGGCGGTGCAGGCGCCCAAGGTCGAGCAGGCCCGTCGGGCCGAGCGCGTCTCGAAGGCGGAGCCCGAGCAGCCGAAGGCCGCGCAGGCGCCGAAGGCCGAGGCGGCCCCCAAGGCAGAGCAGCAGCAGCCGAAGCAGCAGCCCGCCAAGCAGCAGCAGGGCAAGCAGCAGCAGAACGCCCAGCAGCAGAACGCCCAGCAGCCGAAGAAGCAGCAGCCGCAGCAGGAGCAGCCCAAGGCCGCCGCCGCGGCCGCGCCGGCGTCCCACACCGACGACGTCGATGGTGACGACGGCGAGGGCGGCGAGGGCGGCAGCCGCCGCAACCGGCGCCGCCGGGGCCGCGACCGCGACCGCACCACCCGCACCGCGGCCGGCCGCGAGCCCGACACCGAGGTCCGCGAGGACGACGTCCTGGTGCCGGCCGCCGGCATCCTCGACGTCCTCGACAACTACGCCTTCGTGCGCACCAGCGGCTATCTCGCCGGCCCGGACGACGTCTACCTGTCGCTGTCGATGGTCCGCCGCTACGGCCTGCGCCGCGGCGACTCGATCACCGGCCAGGTGCGCCAGCCGCGCGACGGCGAGCGCCGCGAGAAGTTCAACCCGATGGTCCGCATCGACACCGTCAACGGCGTCGACCCGGAGCAGGCGAAGAACCGGGTCGAGTTCACCGAGCTCACGCCGGTCTCGCCGACCGAGCGGCTGCGCCTCGAGACGACGTCCGACAACCTGGTCGGCCGGCTGATCGACCTGGCCGCGCCCGTCGGCAAGGGCCAGCGCGGTCTCATCGTGTCGCCGGCCCGCGCCGGCAAGACGACCCTGCTCCAGCAGGTCGCCGCCGCGATCACGACCAACAACCCCGAGTGCCACCTGATGGTCGTCCTCGTCGACGAGCGGCCCGAAGAGGTCACCGACTTCGAGCGCTCGATCAAGGGCGAGGTCATCGCGAGCACGTTCGACCGCCCCGCGGCCGACCACACCACGCTCGCCGAGCTCGCCGTCGAGCGCGCCAAGCGCCTGGTCGAGCTGGGCCACGACGTCGTCGTCCTGCTCGACGGGCTGACCCGCCTCGGCCGCGCCTACAACCTGGCGGCCCCGGCGTCCGGCCGGATCCTGTCCGGCGGCGTCGACGCCTCGGCTCTCTTCCCGCCCAAGCGGTTCTTCGGCGCCGCCCGCAAGATCGAGAACGGCGGCTCGCTGACCATCCTCGCCACCGCGGTCGTCGACTCCGGCTCGCGCGTCGACGAGGTGATCTTCGAGGAGCTGCGCGGCACCGAGAACCTCGAGCTGCGGCTGCGCTCCGACCTCGCCGAGAAGCGGCTCTTCCCGGCCATCGACGTGGTCGCCTCCGGCACCCGCCGCGAGGAGCTGCTGCTCGGCAAGGAGGAGCTCGAGATCGTCTGGAAGCTGCGTCGCGAGCTCGCCGACGGCGACCGTGTCGAGGCTCACGAGGCGCTGCTGCGCCGGCTGCGGAATACCAAGACGAACTATGAGTTCTTGATGCAGGTGCAGCGGGGCTGAAGATCGCCGTAACGTCACTCGCTGCGTGGGTGAGAGCCCACGAAACGAAGGACGTCAGCCCCGCACTCGGCACCCCGACCCGCCGGTTTGGGCGCCGCCCGGCACCGCCGTACAATCATCTGTTGGCTCCGGTTCACGTCCGTAACCCGCGTGACGACCCGGACCCCTGTGAGAGGACACCATGAAGAAGGACATCCACCCCGACTACGTCGTCACCCAGGTCACCTGCACCTGCGGTGCGTCGTTCACCACCCGCAGCACCGCGACGTCCGGCCAGATCCACGCCGACGTGTGCTCGCAGTGCCACCCGTTCTACACCGGCAAGCAGAAGATCCTCGACACCGGCGGTCGCGTCGCCCGCTTCGAGGCGCGCTACGCCAACGTCGGCAAGAAGTAGCCGGCTGACCGCGCCGGTCGTCCCGCCCCAGGGCGGGCGACCGGCGTTCGCCATTTTCGTCCCCACTTCCTGACGGGTTCTTGCGCTTCCTGCCCGTTGCAACCGTCAGGAAGTGCAGGAATCCCCGCTGAAGCGGGGATTCCTGCACCAACCGAGGAGCCAAGGTGTTCGAAGCCGTCGAGGGCATGCTCGCCGAGCACGCCGAGCTCGAGACGAGGCTCGCGCTGCCCGAGACCCACGCCGACGCCCGGCTGGCGCGCACGCTCAACCGCCGCTACGCCGAGCTCAACGCGATCATCGCCGCCTGGCGCGAGTGGCAGCAGTACGGCGACGACGCCGAGGCCGCGCGGGAGCTCGCGGCCGACGATCCCACCTTCGCCGAGGAGGTCGAGGTCCTGCTCGGCCAGCGCGAAGAGGCGGCCGAGCGACTGCGCCGGCTGCTGGTCCCGCGCGACCCGGCCGACGACAAGGACATCCTGCTCGAGGTGAAGTCCGGTGAGGGCGGCGAGGAGAGCGCGCTCTTCGCGGGCGACCTGCTGCGGATGTACAGCCGCTACGCCGAGCGCCGCGGCTGGAAGACCGAGATCCTCGACGCCACCGAGTCCGACCTGGGCGGCTACAAGTCCGTCACCGTGGCGGTCAAGAACACCGGCAGCGCCGAGCCCGGGCAGACGCCGTACGCGCTGCTGAAGTTCGAGGGTGGCGTGCACCGCGTGCAGCGGGTGCCGGTGACCGAGTCGCAGGGGCGCATCCACACCAGCGCCGCCGGCGTCCTGGTGATGCCCGAGGCCGAGCAGGTCGACGTCGAGATCAACGACAACGACCTGCGCATCGACGTCTTCCGCTCGTCGGGCCCCGGCGGCCAGAGCGTCAACACGACCGACTCGGCGGTCCGGATCACGCACCTGCCGACCGGCATCGTGGTCAGCTGCCAGAACGAGAAGTCGCAGCTGCAGAACAAGGAGCAGGCGATGCGCATCCTGCGCGCCCGGCTGCTGCAGGCGGCGCAGGAGGCGGCCGACGCCGAGGCGAGCGACGCCCGGCGCAGCCAGGTCCGCACGGTCGACCGCTCCGAGCGGATCCGCACCTACAACTTCCCGGAGAACCGGATCTCCGACCACCGCACCGGCTACAAGTCCTACAACCTCGACCAGGTGCTCGACGGCGACCTCCAGCCGGTGCTCGACTCCTGCGTCGAGACCGACATGGCCGCCCGGCTGGCCGCGCTCGAGGACTGAGATGGCGCCGAAGCAGCTGCTCCGCGAGGCGGCCGACCGGCTCGGGGCAGCCGGTGTCGCGAGCCCCGAGCACGACGCGGGCGAGCTGCTCGCCCACGTCCTCGGCACCACCCGCGGCCAGCTCTTCCTCGTCACCGAGGTCGACACCGCCCACGCCACCCGGTACGACGAGCTGCTCGCCCGCCGCGCTGCCCGCGAGCCGCTGCAGCACCTGCTCGGCGTCGCGTGGTTCCGCCACGTCGAGGTGGCCGTCGGCCCCGGCGTCTTCGTGCCGCGGCCGGAGACCGAGCTGCTCGCCGGCTGGGCGATCGAGCACGCCCGCGCCGTCGTCGCGGTGGGGGAGACCCCGGTCGTGGTCGACCTGTGCACCGGCTCTGGCGTGATCGCGAAGAGCATCGCCGACGAGGTGCCGCAGGCGCGGGTCCACGCGGTCGAGCTCGACCCGCCGGCGCACGCCTGGGCCGAGCGCAACCTGGCCGGCACCGGCGTCGAGCTGCGCCTGGGCGGCCTGGCCACCGCGTTCGACGACCTGGCCGGGCAGGTCGACGTCCTGGTCAGCAACCCGCCGTACGTGCCGCTGGAGGCGTGGGAGTCGGTCGCCGTCGAGGCGCGCGACCACGACCCCCACCTGGCCCTGTTCTCGGGCGACGACGGGCTCGACGCGATCCGTGTGATCGCGCGGCGCGGCGTCGTCCTGCTCAAGCCCGGGGGAGTGGTCGGCGTCGAGCACGCCGACGTCCAGGGCGAGGCCGCGCCGGCCGTCTTCAGCGGCAGCGGACACTGGGAGGAGGTCCGCGACCACCGCGACCTCGCCGACCGCCCGCGCTACCTGACGGCACGCCGCCCGCGGTGACGACGACCCCGATGGGAGGATGGAGAGCGTGAGTGCCGAGCGGTTCCCGACCCAGACCGACGAGGAGCGCGAGGCGGCGATCGACGCGGCCAGTCGCGCCGTACGCCGCGGACGCCTCGTCGTCCTCCCCACCGACACCGTCTACGGCGTCGGCGCCGACGCCTTCGACCCCGATGCCGTCGCCCGGCTGCTGGCCGCCAAGGGCCGCGGGCGGGAGATGCCACCGCCGGTGCTCGTCGGCACCAAGGGCACGCTCGACGCGCTCGCGACGCGGGTGCCCGCCTACGTCGCCCCGCTGGTCGAGGCGTTCTGGCCGGGCGCGCTGACCGTCGTGTGCCACCAACAGCCGTCGCTGCAGTGGGACCTCGGTGAGACGCGCGGCACGGTCGCCGTACGGATGCCCGACGACGACCTGGCCCGCGCGCTGCTCGACCGCACCGGCCCGCTGGCCGTGAGCTCCGCCAACCTCTCCGGCCGGCCGCCGGCGCTCGACGCCGATGCCGCCGAGGAGATGCTGGGGGAGTCGGTCGCCGTCGTCATCGACGGCGGCACGTCGCCTGGGGGCGTGGCCTCGACCATCATCGACGCGACCGGCGAGCGGCCCCGGCTGCTGCGCCTGGGGGCGATCGCGGTGGCCGACCTCGACGCCGTCCTCGCCGATCTCGAGCTGACCGTGGAGACCGAGCCGACCGATGCGTGAGTACGTCGTCGTCTTCCTCGTCGCGGCGATCGTCACCTACCTGCTGACGGTGGTCGCGCGGGAGATCGCGGTGCGGACCGGGGCGGTGGCCAAGGTCCGCGACCGCGACGTCCACGCCGAGCCGGTGCCCTATCTCGGGGGACTGGCCATGCTGGGCGGACTCTGGGCGGCGTACCTGGTGGCGCGCGAGCTGCCCTTCCTCGGCTCGCAGAACCCGTTCTCGAACGACGCCCTGTCGGTGCTCATCGCCGGCTCGCTGGTCTGCGCGGTCGGGGTGGTCGACGACATCATCGACCTCGACGCCCTGACCAAGTTCGGCGGGCAGGTGCTCGCGGTGGGCTTCCTGGTCTACTCCGGCATCCAGTTCCGCTACTTCTACCAGGCGCAGGGCGAGGTGCTGACCCTCGACACCGCGCAGGGGGCGCTGCTCACCGCGCTCATCGTCGTCACCACCGTCAACGCGGTGAACTTCATCGACGGCCTCGACGGCCTGGCCGCCGGCGTCATCGGCATCAGCGCCTCGGCGCTCTTCCTCTTCTGCTACTCGCTGGCCTATCTCAACGACGTGACCCGCGCGGTCACCGGGGCGCTGCTGGCCGCGGCGCTGGCCGGCGCGTGCGTCGGCTTCCTGGTCCACAACTTCCATCCGGCGCGCCTGTTCATGGGCGACAGCGGGTCGATGCTGCTCGGCCTGGTGCTCTCGGCGAGCGCGATCACGGTGACCACCCAGTTCGCGCCCGGTGACCTGACCCAGGGCGCCGACGGCGCCCGGTCGAGCCTGCTGCCGGTGCTGCTGCCGGTGGCGCTGCCGATCATGATCCTGATCGTGCCGCTCGGCGACCTGGTCCTGGCCGTCGTACGGCGAACCCGGGCCGGGCGCTCGCCGTTCGCCCCCGACAAGCAGCACCTGCACCACCGGCTGCTCGAGATCGGCCACTCCCACCGTCGTGCGGTCATCATCATGTGGCTGTGGGCGGGGATGATCGCCTTCGGCGTCGTCGTCGCCTCGGTGTTCACCGGACCGATCGTGTGGTCGGTGCTCGCGGCCGGGCTGATGATGACCATGGCCCTCACCTTCGCGCTGCCGCGGGTCAACGATCCGGCGGTCGCGGAGCCCCCGTTGGCGGCTCCCGATTCGGGTCCGACCGGCACCTTGTGATAACTTTCACGAACTCGGAAGGGCTCTTCGCGAACCCCTCCGACGCCCGCCTTTACGACGAGCAGAACGGCCGCCGATGATGACGACCGCGACCCGGACCGCACCCTCCGTGGTGAGCCGTGCGGCCGTTGCGTCCGTGATCACCGCGGTGGCCGGCACCGTCGTCGGAGGCCTCGCGGCCGGCTCCTCGGGCGCCGCCGGCGCCGCCGTCGGGGGAGTGATCGCGGTCGCGGTCTTCGCCTTCGGCGCCTTCGCCGTCGACGCCGTGGCCCGGCTGATGCCGGCCGCCTCGCTGCTGTTCGCGCTGGTCACCTACACCTTCCAGGTGGCGGCGATGGCGCTGGTGTTCGTCGCGCTCAACACCTCGGGCCTGCTCGACGACGGCACCCTCGACAGCACCTGGGTCGGCATCGCGATCATCGCGGGCGCCTTCGTGTGGATGGCCGTGCAGATCCGGATGGCCACCACCGCCCGCATCCCGGCCTTCGAGCCGCGCCCCGAGCAGGCCCCCGCGGCCGCCTCGGAGGAGCCCTCGGAGCAGCCTGTTGGCGATGCCTCGGAGGCGGGTGCGTGATGACCGGAGCCTGCTGCTATTGTCCGGGGCGCAATGAGTCAGCCCGAGGAGAAGCCCAAGGGCGATCCCTGGCATGCGTTCGGCTATGTCGTCGCGGGGGTCGCTTTCTACGGACTTCTGGGATGGCTCGCGGACCGCTGGCTGGGCACCACGTTCCTCGTTGCGGTCGGCATCCTCGTGGGCGCCGGCATGGGGATCTACCTGACCGCCGCGCGATTCCGCATGGCGCCACCGGATCCCCCCGACAGCCCGAAGTCCGAACATACAGACGAGCAGTGACCGCAGAGGAGACCTGGTGATCACCGCAGCCAGCGCCACCATCGCCGCCGAGGGCGGCGACGCGTACAACGCCCCGGGCCCGAGCATCTTCGAGCTCCCCGGCATCGCCGGCACCGACGTCACCAAGCCGATGGTGCTGCTGTTCCTCGCGGGCATCCTTGTCTTCGGGTTCTTCTACCTCGCCTCGCGCAAGCGCGCGCTGGTCCCCGGCAAGCTGCAGTTCGCCGGCGAGGGCGCCTACGGCTTCGTCCGCAACTCGGTCGCCCGCGACATCATCGGCAGCCACGACTTCCAGAAGTTCGTGCCCTACCTGGTGACCGTCTTCTTCTTCATCCTGGTCAACAACCTGTTCGGGTCCATCCCGTTCATCCAGTTCCCGACGTTCAGCCGCGCGGGCATGGCCTACGCGCTGGCCGGACTGTCGTGGCTGGTCTACAACGGCGTCGGCGTCTCCAAGCACGGACTGATCGGCTACCTCAAGCTGCAGAGCGTCCCCTCCGGCGTCAGCCCGGTGATGTACCCGCTGCTGGTGCCGCTGGAGTTCTTCTCCAACATCCTGGTCCGCCCGGTCACGCTCGCCCTGCGTCTGTTCGCCAACCTGTTCGCGGGTCACATCCTGCTGGTCCTCTTCTCGACCGGTGGCCTGTACCTCATCGAGCACGTCGGCGGCATCGGCTACGTGGCCGGTCCGGTCGCCTGGGTGCTGGCCATCGCGGTCAGCTTCCTGGAGATCCTGGTCCAGGTGCTGCAGGCCTACGTCTTCGTCCTGCTGAACGCCATGTACATCCAGGGCGCGCTCGCCGACGAGCACTGATTCGCTCCGGCGATCACCGCACCACAACCCCACAGTTCTCGCACGAGAAAACAACCGGAAGGAAAGTAGCCATGGGTGGCTCTCTCAACATGATCGGTTACGGCCTGGCCGCCATCGGCCCGGGTATCGGCATCGGTCTCATCTTCGCCGCGTACATCAACGGCGTTGCCCGCCAGCCCGAGGCGCAGAGCCGCCTCCAGTCGATCGCGATCCTCGGCTTCGCCCTCGCCGAGGCGCTGGCCATCATCGGCATCGCCCTGGCGTTCGTCCTCAAGGCTTCCAACACCTGAGCCGAACCCTCCGCCTGTCAGTACGAGATCTAGGTCAGGTCCATGAAGTCACTCTTGATCGCCGCAGCCGCGGAAGAGCACAACCCACTCATCCCTGAGTGGATCGAGGTCATCCTCGCGCTCGTGGTGTTCGGCATTCTCTTCTTCGCCATCAAGAAGTTCGTCGTTCCGAACTTCGAGAAGACGTTCGCCGAGCGTTCACAGGCGATCGAGGGCGGCATCGCCGCGGCTGCGACCAAGCAGGCCGAGGCGGACGCCAAGCTCGCCGAGCTCGAGCAGCAGCTGGCGGACGCCCGGCACGAGGCCGCTCGCATCCGCGAGGAGGCTCGCGAGCAGGGTGCCGCGATCATCGCCGAGCTGCGCGAGCAGGCCAACGCCGAGTCCGCCCGCATCATCGAGCACGGCAAGGCGCAGATCGAGGCCGAGCGCCAGCAGGCGGTCACCTCGCTCCGTGCCGAGGTCGGCACCCTCGCGACCGGTCTCGCCGGCCGCATCGTCGGTGAGTCGCTGGAGGACGACGAGCGTCAGGCTCGCGTCGTCGAGCGCTTCCTCGCCGAGCTGGAGACGGCGGACGCCTCCGCGGCCGGGGACGCCTGATGGTGTCCTTCCGCGGCGCCTCCGCCGAGGCCATGGCCCACCTCACCGACCGGGTCGGTGGGGTGGCCGAGGGCTCGGCCGCCACGGTGGCCGAGAACCTCTTCGCCGCGGCCGGCAGCTTCCGCTCCGAGGGCTCGCTGCGCCGCTTCGCCATCGACCAGTCGGTGGCCGTGGAGGCGCGCACGGGCGTCGTCCGTGACGTCTTCGCCGGCAAGATCGACCCGGCCGCGCTCGACCTGGTCGCCGCGGCGGCCGGTCAGCGCTGGACCAAGCCCCGCGACCTCGCCGACGCTCTCGAGCAGCTCGGCGTCGTCGCCGCGGTCCGCTCGGTGGGTCTGCAGGCCGCGACGCTGGTCGACGAGCTCTTCGGGGTCCGTCGGCTGGTCGACGGCAACACCGACCTGCGCAACGCCCTGTCCGACCCGGCCCGCTCCGCGGCCGACAAGTCGGGCCTGGTGGAGAGCCTGCTCTCGGGCAAGGTCCTCGCCGCCACCGTGCTCCTGGTCCGCCAGGCGCTCGCCGGGTCCCACCGCACCGTCACCGCGGCGCTGGAGGACTACGAGCGCACCGCCGCGCAGGTCAACGGCGAGGGGGTCGCGACGGTGCACTCCGCGCGTCCGCTCGACGAGGCCACGCAGCAGCGGCTCACGTCGGCGCTGACCCGCCAGTACGGCCGCCCGGTCCACCTGAACATCGTCGTCGACCCCGCCGTCGTCGGCGGCCTCCGGGTCGAGATCGGCGACGACGTCATCGACGGCACCGTCTCGGCCCGCCTCGACGACGCCCGCCGCAAGATCGCCGGCTGAACCGCCCGGTTTCGACACCCCACTGACTTCAGAGCAGCAGAAGAAGAGAGAAGGCACCAGAGATGACGGAACTCTCCATCCGTCCGGACGAGATCCGCGACGCCCTCGCCAAGTACGTCGCTGACTACCAGCCCGCGGCCGCCAGCAAGGAGGAGGTCGGCACCGTCGCCTCCGCCGGCGACGGCATCGCCCGCGTCAGCGGCCTTCCGTCGGCCATGGCCAACGAGCTCCTCGAGTTCGAGGACGGCACGCTCGGCATCGCGCTGAACCTCGAGGACCGCGAGATCGGTGTCGTCATCCTCGGTGACTTCGACAAGATCGAGGAGGGCCAGACGGTCCGCCGTACCGGCGAGATCCTCTCGGTCCCCGTCGGCGAGGGCTACCTCGGCCGCGTGGTCGACCCGCTCGGCAAGCCGATCGACGGTCTCGGCGAGATCGCGACCGAGGGCCGCCGCGCCCTCGAGCTCCAGGCGCCCGGCGTCATGGCCCGCAAGTCGGTCCACGAGCCCCTCGCCACCGGCATCAAGGCCATCGACTCGATGACCCCGATCGGCCGTGGCCAGCGTCAGCTGATCATCGGCGACCGCGCCACCGGCAAGACCACGGTCGCGATCGACACGATCATCAACCAGAAGCAGAACTGGGAGTCGGGCGACCCGTCGAAGCAGGTCCGCTGCATCTACGTCGCCGTCGGCCAGAAGGGCTCGACCATCGCCTCCGTGCGTGGCGCCCTCGAGGAGGCCGGCGCCCTGGAGTACACCACCATCGTGGCGGCTCCGGCGTCCGACAGCGCGGGCTTCAAGTACCTCGCCCCCTACACCGGCTCGGCCATCGGCCAGCACTGGATGTACGACGGCAAGCACGTCCTCATCGTGTTCGACGACCTGACCAAGCAGGCCGAGGCCTACCGCGCCGTGTCGCTGCTGCTGCGTCGTCCGCCGGGCCGCGAGGCCTACCCGGGTGACGTCTTCTACCTGCACTCCCGCCTGCTGGAGCGTTGCGCGAAGCTGTCCGACGAGCTCGGCGCCGGCTCGATGACCGGTCTGCCGATCATCGAGACCAAGGCCAACGACGTCTCGGCGTTCATCCCGACCAACGTCATCTCGATCACCGACGGCCAGATCTTCCTGCAGTCGGACCTGTTCGCGGCCAACCAGCGTCCCGCGATCGACGTCGGCATCTCGGTCTCGCGCGTCGGTGGCGCCGCGATGACCAAGGCGATGAAGGCCGTCACCGGCTCGCTCAAGGTCGACCTCGCGCAGTACCGCGCGATGGAGGCGTTCGCCATGTTCGCCTCCGACCTCGACGCCGCGTCGAAGCAGCAGCTGGCCCGCGGCCAGCGGCTGATGGCGCTCCTCAAGCAGCCGGCCTACTCGCCGTACCCGCTCGAGGAGATGACCGTCTCGCTGTGGCTCGGTACGTCGGGTCGCCTCGACGCCGTCGCCACCGGTGACGTGCTCCGCTTCGAGGGCGAGTTCCTCGACTACCTGCGCCGCTCGCACGAGGGCCTGCTGGCCGCGATCCGCGAGACGCAGAAGTTCGAGGACGAGGCCGGCCTGGTCGCCGCCTACGAGTCCTTCCTGAGCCAGTTCGAGACCTCCGAGGGCGGCAGCATCAAGGTCGGGCACGAGCCCGAGGCCGAGGCGCTGGGCGACGACGAGCTCGAGCAGGAGCAGATCGTCAAGCAGAAGCGGGGCTGACACATGGCCGTATCGCTGCGTGAGTACCGCGCGCGGATCAGATCGACCGAGTCGATGAAGAAGATCACGCGCGCCATGGAGCTCATCGCTGCGTCCCGGATCATCAAGGCGCAGCAGCGGGCCACGGCGGCAGCGCCGTACGCTCGTGAGCTGACCCGTGCCGTGTCGGCGGTGGCGACGTTCTCGAACGTCGACCACCCGCTGACGCGGGAGCAGGAGAACCCCAAGCGCGCCGCCGTCCTGGTCATCACCAGCGACCGCGGTCTCGCCGGCGCCTACTCCTCGAGCGTCATCAAGGAGGCCGAGCGGCTCACCGAGCGGCTCCGCGCCGAGGGCAAGGAGCTCGACTTCTACCTCGCGGGTCGCAAGGCCGAGGCGTACTTCAAGTTCCGCGGCCGCCCCTACGTCCAGGCCTGGACCGGCTTCTCGGACCAGCCGACCTACGACAAGGCGGCCGAGATCGGTGCGGCGCTCATCGAGGCCTTCCTGGCTGAGGAGGGAGCGCAGGGCGAGGACGGCGCCGGTACTGCTGTCGACGAGGTCCACGTGGTCTACACCCGCTTCCGCTCGATGCTCACCCAGGAGCCGACCGCGATCCGGCTGCTGCCGCTCGAGGTCGTCGAGGGCGAGGAGGCGCCGGCGGCCGACGAGCTGCTGCCGCTCTACGAGTTCGAGCCCTCCGCCGCGCAGGTTCTCGACGGGCTGCTCCCGCAGTACGTCCAGAGCCGGATCTTCTACAGCCTGCTGCAGGCGGCGGCCTCCGAGCTCGCCGCGCGCCAGAAGGCGATGAAGGCCGCGACGGACAATGCGGAGGAGCTGATCAAGAAGCTCACCCGGATCGCCAACCAGGCGCGCCAGGCGGGCATCACCCAGGAGATCAGCGAGATCGTCGGTGGCGTCAACGCGCTGGCCGACGCCCAGGCTGCGAACGACTGACCCCACCAGAGAAAACACCAAACGGAGTAAGACATGACTGCAACGGTTGAAGAGACCACCGCCAGCGGTGCGGCCTCGGTGGGTCGGATCGCGCGGGTCATCGGCCCGGTCGTCGACATCGAGTTCCCGACCGACGCCATGCCCGAGATCTACAACAAGCTCGAGGCCGAGATCACCCTCGACGGCGAGACCACGGTCCTGCCGCTCGAGGTGGCCCAGCACATCGGCGACGGCATGGTCCGCGCCATCTCGCTGAAGCCCACCGACGGCCTGGTCCGCGGCCAGTCGGTCGCCGACACCGGCAGCCCGATCACGGTGCCCGTCGGCGACGTGACCCTCGGCAAGGTCTTCAACGCCACCGGCGACTTCCTCAACCTCGCCGAGGGCGAGAGCGTCGAGGTCAACGAGCGCTGGGGCATCCACCGCAAGGCGCCGGCCTTCGACCAGTTGGAGTCGAAGACCCAGATGTTCGAGACCGGCATCAAGGTCATCGACCTGCTCGCGCCGTACGTGACCGGTGGAAAGATCGGTCTGTTCGGTGGCGCCGGCGTCGGCAAGACCGTGCTCATCCAGGAGATGATCGCGCGTGTCGCCAAGAACCACGGTGGTGTGTCGGTGTTCGCCGGTGTCGGCGAGCGCACCCGTGAGGGCAACGACCTGATCGTCGAGATGCAGGAGGCCGGCGTCTTCGACAAGGTCGCCCTGGTCTTCGGCCAGATGGACGAGCCGCCGGGCACGCGTCTGCGCGTCGCGCTCTCCGCCCTGACCATGGCGGAGTACTTCCGCGACGTCCAGGGCCAGGACGTGCTGCTGTTCATCGACAACATCTTCCGGTTCACCCAGGCGGGCTCCGAGGTGTCGACCCTGCTCGGCCGGATGCCGTCCGCGGTGGGCTACCAGCCCAACCTGGCCGACGAGATGGGCACCCTGCAGGAGCGCATCACCTCGACCCGCGGTCGCTCGATCACCTCGATGCAGGCGATCTACGTCCCCGCCGACGACTACACCGACCCGGCGCCGGCCGCGACCTTCGCGCACCTCGACGCGACGACCGAGCTCTCCCGTGAGATCGCGTCGCTGGGTATCTACCCGGCCGTCGACCCGCTGACCTCGACCTCGCGGATCCTCGACCCGCAGTACATCGGTCAGGCGCACTACGACTGCGCGGTCCGGATCAAGCAGATCCTGCAGCGCAACAAGGAGCTCCAGGACATCATCGCGATCCTCGGTGTCGACGAGCTCTCCGAGGAAGACAAGATCATCGTCTCCCGCGCCCGTCGTATCCAGCGGTTCCTGTCGCAGAACACCTACGTCGCCAAGCAGTTCACCGGCATCGAGGGCTCGACCGTTCCGCTGGCCGAGACCATCGAGGCGTTCAACAAGATCGCCGACGGTGAGTACGACCACGTCGCCGAGCAGGCCTTCTTCATGTGCGGTGGTCTCGACGACGTCGAGCGCAACTGGGCCGAGATCCAGAAGAGCCTCTGATCATGGCTGACCAGGTGGAGCACCTGCACGTGGAGCTCGTCGCTGCCGACCGGACCGTGTGGTCCGGGGAGGCGGCGATGATCATCGCGCGCACGCTCGAGGGCGACATCGGCGTGCTGCGCGGCCACGCGCCGACGCTGTCGCTGCTGACGCCCTCGGTGATCGAGATCCAGGTCGCGGGCACCAACCAGCTCGTGGTCGCCGCCGTCGACGGGGGCTTCCTGTCGGTGGCGAACGACCGGGTCTCGATCCTCGCCGAGCGCGTCGAGCGGGCCGAGGACATCGAGGTCGACCAGGCTCGCGTCGACCTCGAGGAGGCCCGCCGCCTGCTCGACTCGAGCAACGAGGCGGAGCAGCGCGTGCGTCACGCCGAGGCGCGCATCCGCGCGGCAGAGAAGGTCTCGTAGTACGAATGGCATGGTGGGAGTGGCTGCTCGACATCTGTGGCTCCCTCCTGCTCGTGTGTGTGCTGTACGGCGCCGGACTCATCGTCCGGCGCCGTCTGCTCTCCCGGGACGGTGGCACCTTCGAGCTGAGCCACCGCTACCGGATGGACACCCCGGAGCGCGGCTGGATGCTGGGCCTGGGCCGATACTCCGGCGAGCGGCTGGAGTGGTTCCGCGTGTTCACGCTGTCACCGCGGCCCAAGCGCGTCTGGCGCCGTGACGAGCTCGTCTACGACGGCCGCCGGCAGCCGCTCGGCACCGAGCAGGCGTCGCTCTACCCCGACCACCTGGTCATCCAGTGCCAGTCGCCCACGGGGCCGGTCGAGCTGGCGATGAGCGTCTCCTCGCTGACCGGCTTCCAGTCCTGGCTCGAGGCGATGCCGCCGGGCACCGACTGGAACCGACGCTAGGCTGGCCTCGACGTTGGCGAGAGGAGCGCCGTGGAGCCGACCTGCGCCGAGGTCACCTTCGGCTCGCGCACGGCGCGCGTCGTCCTGGCCGCCGCCGTTCTCGGCTCGTCGATGGCGCTGCTCGACAGCACCGTCGTCAACGTCGCCCTGCACCAGATCGGCAAGGAGCTCGACGCCAGCCTCGGCGAGCTGCAGTGGGTCTCGAACGGCTATCTGCTCAGCCTCGCCTCGCTGACCCTGGTCGGCGGCTCGCTCGGCGACCGCTTCGGGCGGCGCCGGATCTTCATGCTCGGCGTGCTCGGCTTCGCCGTGATGTCCGCCGCCTGCGGCCTCGCCCCGACCGCGCCGGTCCTCATCGCCGGACGGATCCTGCAGGGCGTCGCCGCCGCGATGCTGGTCCCGGGCAGCCTGGCGATGATCCAGGGGACCTTCGCCGAGTCCGACCGAGGACGCGCGATCGGCGCCTGGTCGGGGCTGGGCGGGATCGCCACCGCGATCGGGCCCTTCGTCGGCGGCTGGCTGGTGCAGTCGGTGAGCTGGCGCTGGGTGTTCCTCATCAACCTGCCGGTGGCGGTGCTGACGCTGGCCGCCGCGCGCGCCGTACCGGAGACGCGTGACCCGAGCGTGGTCCGCGGCTTCGACGTGCTGGGCGCCCTGCTAGGCGCGCTCGGCCTCGGCGGCGTGACCTATGCGCTCATCGAGTGGCGGACGACGCCCGCGGCCGCGCTGCCCGCCGCCATGGTGGGCGTGATCGCCGCGGTCGCCTTCCTGGTGCACGAGCGGCGCAGCCGGAACCCGATGCTGCCGCCGTCGCTGTTCACGTCCCGGCAGTTCTCGGCGGCCAACGCCATGACCCTGCTGACGTACGCCGCGCTCGGCGGCGTGCTGTTCTTCCTCGTGCTGCAGCTGCAGACCGTCTCCGGCTTCGGCGCCCTCCGGGCGGGCCTGGCCACGCTGCCGATCACCGTCATCATGCTGCTGCTCGCCGGGCGCGGGGGAGCTCTCGCCGGCCGGATCGGCCCCCGCCTCCCGATGACCGTCGGCCCGCTCCTCTGCGCCGTCGGCGCCCTGCTGCTGTCGCGCGTCGGAGCCGACCTGAACTACTGGACCGACGTCGCGATCCCGCTCACCGTCTTCGGCCTGGGCCTCGCGGCCCTCGTCGCGCCGCTCACGGCCGCCGTCTTGGCCGCGGCGCCGGCGGAGCACGCCGGCGTCGCCTCCGGCGTCAACAACGCCGTCGCCCGCGCCGGCTCGCTGATCGCGGTCGCCGCCTTGCCCCTCGTGGTCGGGCTGTCGGGCGAGGACTATGCGCTCGCCTCGGCCTTCAGCGCGGGCTACCACGCGGCGATGCTGTGGTGCGCGGTGCTGCTGGTCGGGGGAGGGGTGCTGTCGTTCGCGCTGATCCGCAACCCCGGCCGGCTCAGCGCCGTACCCGCACCACCGCCGGGGCGGAGCGCGCACCCGTGAGGACGGCGCTGCCGCGGTAGACCGCCACCAGCCGGTGCTTGCCGATGCGCGTGCCGAGCCGCACCTTCACGACGCGGCTGCCGCCATCGCCGACGCGGAGCGCCACCCGGGCCAGGACCTTCCGGCCGTCCTTGAGGACCACCGTCCCCGTACGCGGAGCGGTTCCCGCGACCGTCAACCCGATCCGGACCCGGAGCGCCTTGGCACGCGCCACGGCGCGCCTGACGGGAACGAGGACGACGCTCGGGCGGGCCCGGGTGACCTGGAGCGTGGCGTCGGTGGAGACGGTCGGGGCGGAGGGCTCCGCAGGGTCCCAGGTGGCGTGGACATGGTGCGCGCCGACGCCGAGTGACGCGGGCAGGTCGTAGATCCACCAGCCGTAGAC
Organism: Nocardioides ginsengisoli; assembly: GCF_039537225.1. NCBI lineage: Bacteria > Bacillati > Actinomycetota > Actinomycetes > Propionibacteriales > Nocardioidaceae > Nocardioides > Nocardioides ginsengisoli. The sequence continues at coordinate 112,502 of NZ_BAABAC010000024.1, read as the reverse complement.
GCTGTCTGCTCGCGCGGTGACCGTGTCGTCGTCGACGGTCAGCGTCGCGCCGCCGAGGACGCTGTCGGTGCGCACCACGACCTCGTGGACGGAGCCGTACGCCGTCCCGGACGGCAGGTCGATCGCGACCTGCGGGTCGGGAAGGGAGATCCAGCCGTACTTCGGATCGGCGACGAGCGAGGCCCCGGCCGACCAGTCGACGGTCGGGGTGCAGGAGAAGAAGAAGCCCACCTGTGCGCCGCGGTCGAAGCGGTTGTCGAGGTCGAACGCGTAGCCGAAGGTGCCCGACCCCGACGCGTCGGTCGCGTGGTCGAGGTTCACGTGGCTGCCGGGCTTGGCGGTGTCCCAGATGTCGATCGAGACGGGCGCGCCGGCGGGGCAGCCGCTGCCGAGCATGCCGACGGTCTGATCGGGCGCGTACGGCCCGGAGGTGATCGCCAGCGAAGGCGTCGCCGCGGCGGCCGGCCCCGCGAGAGCGACTACCCCTCCGAGCGAGACGACCAGGGCGAGGAGGAGGCGGGGCGCTCGCGTCATGGCGCAAGCATGGCGGCTGCGTCAGTCGGCGAACAGCCCCCGGATGTCGTCGGCCCCGATCGACGTGCTCATCGCCCCGTCGCCGTCGATGACCTGGGCGAACAGCTCGGCCTTGCGCGCCTTGAGCTCCATCACCTTCTCCTCGATCGTGTCGGTGGCGACGAGGCGGTAGACGTGGACGTGGGCGGTCTGGCCGATGCGGTGGGCGCGGTCGACGGCCTGGGCCTCGGCGGCGGGGTTCCACCACGGGTCGAGGACGAAGACGTAGTCGGCCTCGGTGAGGGTGAGGCCGACGCCGCCGGCCTTGAGCGAGATGAGGAAGACGGGCGCGGCGCCCGAGCGGAACTCGTCGATGACGGCGCCGCGGTCGCGCGTCGCGCCGTCGAGGTAGGTCGTGGCGATGCCCGCGTGCTCGAGTCGGTTGCGGACCCGGCCCAGGAAGGAGGTGAACTGGCTGAACACGAGCGCGCGGTGGCCTTCGGCGGTGATCTCGGCCAGGTGGTCGACCAGGACGTCGAGCTTGGCCGAGCCCACCTTGTCGTGCTCGGCGTCGACGAGCGCGGGGTCGAGGGCGAGCTGGCGCAGCTTGGTGAGCGCGCTGAAGATGGCGACCCGGTTGCGGTCGAAGTCGTCGACCAGGCCGAGGATCCGCTGCCGTTCCTTGGCCAGGTGGGTGTCGTAGATCTTGCGGTGCTTGGGGTCCAGGTCGACCTCGAGGACCTGCTCCTGCTTCGGCGGCAGGTCGTCGGCCACCAGCTCCTTGGTACGGCGCAGCAGGAACGGCTTGATCCGCGCCCGGAACCGGTCCAGGACGGCGACGTCGGCGTCGCGCTCGACCGGCCGGACGACGCGGTCGGCGAAGTGCCGCGGCCACGGGTAGAGCCCGGGGACCGTGATCGACAGCAGCGACCACAGCTCCATCAGCCGGTTCTCGAAGGGCGTGCCGGTGACGGCGAGCTTGAACGGCGCGTCGATCGTGCGCACCGCCTGGTAGGTCTTGCTCTGGTGGTTCTTGGCCTGCTGCGCCTCGTCGAGCACCACCCCCGACCACGTCACCTCGGCATAGGCCTCGTGGGCGAGCCGGAGCAGCGTGTAGGTGGTCACCACGACGTCGTTGTCGCGCGCGAGCGCCGCCACGTCGTCGGTACGGCGGGCGGAGACGCCCACGCGCAGCCCCGGAGCGTGCCGACCGGCCTCGGCCGCCCAGGCGGTGACCACGCTGGTGGGCGCGACGACGAGGAAGGGCGCGTCGGTGGGTCGCTCGGCGCGCGCGTGCGAGATCAGCGCGAGCACCTGGAGCGTCTTGCCGAGGCCCATGTCGTCGGCCAGGATGCCGCCGAGCCCGTTGTGCCACAGGAACGCCAGCCACCAGAAGCCCTCGCGCTGGTAGCTGCGCAGCTCGGTCACCAGCCCGCGCGGCGTGGGCCGGGGGAGGTCGGTGAGGTCGCGGAGCCGCTGCGCGCGCTCGACCCAGGCGGCCACCTGGGCGTCGACCAGCCCGGTCTCGGCGAGCTGGGCCCACAGCCCGAGGTCGTGGTGGCCGATGCCGATCGTGTCGCCGTCGCGCTCGCGCAGCTCGGCCGCCGCGTCGACGACCTCGCGCAGCCGCGCGAACTCGGGCCGGTCGGTGGTCACGTAGAGCCCGCTCGGCAGCACCAGGAACTCCTGGTCGAGGGTCAGCGCGGCCAGCACCTCGGGCAGCGGGATCTGCTCGCCGTCGACGCTGACCGTCACCGCGAGGTCGAGCCAGTCGGTCGCCCCGGCGTCGGGCTCGACCAGTTCGAACCGGATCTCGGGCGCCACGTCGGCCTCGCGGAAGTGCGGCCGCTCCTCCTCGACCACGCGGACGCCGTCGAGGGTGCGCAGGTGCGGCAGCTCGTGGATGGCGAGCGCCAGCGCCTCGCCGTCGGTGACGGTGGCGGTGTGCAGCAGGGTGGGCGGCACCGCGAACAGGATCTCGCGCTCGGCCGCCCGGTCGCGGACGCCGCCGAGCGGGTCGCTGCTGCCGATCGCGCAGCTGCGCACCTGGCCGCCGGAGTCGTCGGAGTCGTCGGAGTCGTCGGAGTCGTCGGGGCCGCCGTACTGCCACGTCCATGCCAGCCCGGCCTTGGTCGCCGTATGCCAGGTGACGGTCAGCACCAGCGTCGGCGCGAGCGGCTCGGGCAGCTCGACCGCCGACTCGTCGGTGCGCACGGACAGGTGGCGCATCAGCCCGGGCAGGGCGGTGCGGAAGTCGCCCAGATCGGCCGGCGGGACGACGATCGGCGGCCCGTCGACCAGGTGGCGCAGCGCCGGGGGCACCGGTGCGCTCGTCGCCGCGAGGACCAGCCGGCCGCCGTCGACCAGGCCGACCACCGAGGTGGGGGAGCCGACCGGGATCACGTCCTCGCCGCGCCAGGTCTGCTCGCCGAGCGTCACGGCCGCGCGCAGCGTGGTGCTGCCGTCGACGTCGCTGAGCTCGGCGACCACCTCGGCCGGGTCGTCGGCGATCTCGACCGAGGTGAGCGGCCGGGCCGGAAGCAGGGTGACGCCGGCGTCGCGGGCGTGGCGCAGTGCGCGGACGACGTGCTCGCCGAACTCGTCGAGCGAGGGTGCCACGCCCGCGTAGTAGTAGGAGCGGTGACCCGCCCACAGCGCGTGCAGCGCCGAGACCGCGTCGGCCTGCGCCGGCGGGAAGCCCTGGGCGGTGCCGCCGAGCCCGACGTCGCTCCAGTCGGCGCCGGTCTTGATCCACGGCTTGTTCTTGCCGCGCCGCATGGGCCGGATGCGCAGCGCCGGACCGACCGTGCGATAGCTGGAGCGGCCCTTCTCGAGGCTGATCTCGAGCGCGAGCGGCACCTCCTCGACCGGCGCCGGCTGCTGCTTGTCGAGCTCGGTCACCAGCCGCTCGAGCGAGCGCCGCCACGCCGCCTCGCCGGCCGGCTGGGTGAACGTCTGACGCAGGGTCAGCGCCAGCGCGGCGCCGTGCTTGCACACCGAGCGGACCGGGCAGCTGCACACGGTGAACAGCCAGCCGGCGTAGCCCTCGGCGGGCGCCTCGGCGTGCAGCTGCACCTGGTAGGGGATCTCGCGCGAGCCCTGCACCTCGGCGGTCGCCGTGACCGACGCGGCCGACAGCATGCCGATCTCGGGGCGGCGCACGCGCCCGGTCGCGACGACCTCGCGGGCTCGCTCGAGCGTCCCGGCGTCGAAGTGCCGCGCCAGGAAGTCGTCGGTGAGCTGCGAGAGGACGTTCATCGTCCGCTCATCGTGGCATGCACCCCCGACGCAACCACCTTCCGGCGGAGGGTCTCACTCCCCGCGCTCGCCCCCGGGCACCCAGAGCACGTCGCCCTGCTCGCGGTTGGCGTGCCGGGCCAGGATGAAGACCAGGTCGGAGAGCCGGTTGAGGTAGGTGATCGCGATCTTGTTCATCACCGCGCCGTGCACCTCGTACGCCGCCCACGCGCCCCGCTCGGCGCGCCGGATGACGGTGCGCGCGACGTGCAGGTGGGCCGCGCCGGGCGTGCCGCCGTTGAGGATGAACGAGCGCAGCGCGGGCAGGTGCTCGTTGTACTCGTCGCACCACCGCTCGAGGCGGTCGACGTACGACTGCTCGATGCGCAGCGGCGGGTACTCCGGGTCGGGGACGACGGGCGTGCACAGGTCGGCGCCCACGTCGAACAGGTCGTTCTGCACCCGGGTGAGGATCGCGACCACGTCGTCCTCGAGCCCGCCGGTCGCGATCGCGACGCCGAGGTGGGCGTTGGCCTCGTCGACGTCGGCATAGGCGAGCAGCCGCAGATCGGTCTTCGTGGTCACGCTCATGTCGCCGAGCCGGGTCTCCCCGGCGTCGCCGGTGCGGGTGTAGATGCGGGTGAGGTTGACCATGACTTCAGAGCGTAGTCCGGCGAGCGCCGCGAAAAATTCCGGTCCGGGGTGCAACCGATGTGAGTGCTGGCGCGTCATGGTGGGTAGTAGGTGAAGCAGACGGCGCAATCTCGGGAGGAACCATGGGAGCACGGCACGTGACCGACGTCCGGATCGACCCGATCCACGGCGAGCCCGTCCTCGTCCTCGCCGGCGATCTCGACGTCCGCAGCACCGGGCGGCTCCGCACCGCCGTCTACGACCACATCCACCGCTGCGGTACCGACCTGATCAGCCCCGTCGTCATCGACGTCACCGACGTCTCCTCGATCGACGCCACCGCGCTCAAGGTGATCGCCGCGGCGAGCCGCGAGGCGCAGCGCTACGGCGTCCGGGTGGTCCTGCGCGGCGCCCGTCCCGCGGTCCGCCGGATGCTCCACCTCACCCACCTGATCCGGCTGGTCGAGCTCGAGCGGGAGCCGATCCCCGCCTGACGCGAGGGTGCTCTCGCGCCGTTCCCGCCCTGGCGCGCCCCGCGCGTTGTGGACTACCCCACACGTCCGGACGGTTACCTGGCGGTAGTGATCGTCCTAGTCTTCGCACTATGAGCACCTCGTCCGACGCGGCCAACGGCGCCGAGAAGCACACCAAGGACCGTCCGTGGGTGATGCGGACCTACGCCGGTCACTCGACCGCCGAGGCGTCCAACGCGCTGTACCGGACCAACCTGGCCAAGGGCCAGACCGGTCTCTCGGTCGCCTTCGACCTCCCGACCCAGACCGGCTACGACCCCGACAGCCCGCTGTCGCGCGGTGAGGTCGGCAAGGTCGGCGTCCCGGTGCCCCACCTGGGCGAGATGCGCAAGCTCTTCGACCAGATCCCGCTCACCGAGATGAACACCTCGATGACGATCAACGCGACCGCCATGTGGCTGCTCGCGATGTACCAGGTCGCGGCGGAGGAGCAGAACCCCGACCTGTCGCCGTCCGAGGTCGCCCACAAGCTCGCGGGCACGACCCAGAACGACATCATCAAGGAGTACCTCTCGCGCGGCACGTACGTGTTCCCGCCCGAGCACTCCCTGCGCCTGATCGGCGACATGATCGCCTACACGGTCCACGAGATCCCCAAGTGGAACCCGATCAACATCTGCAGCTACCACCTGCAGGAGGCCGGCGCGACGCCCGTGCAGGAGATCGCCTACGCGATGTGCACCGCGATCGCCGTCCTCGACCAGGTCAAGAACTCCGGCCAGGTCTCCGACGACGACTTCGAGAAGGTCGTCGGCCGGATCTCCTTCTTCGTCAACGCGGGCGTCCGCTTCGTCGAGGAGATGTGCAAGATGCGCGCCTTCGTCGACCTCTGGGACGAGATCACGCGGGAGCGCTACGGCGTGACCGACGAGAAGATGCGCCGGTTCCGCTACGGCGTCCAGGTCAACAGCCTCGGCCTGACCGAGGCGCAGCCCGAGAACAACGTCCAGCGCATCGTGCTGGAGATGCTCGCGGTCACCCTGTCCAAGAAGGCCCGCGCCCGCGCCGTCCAGCTGCCGGCGTGGAACGAGGCGCTCGGCCTGCCGCGTCCGTGGGACCAGCAGTGGTCGCTTCGGCTGCAGCAGGTGCTGGCCTTCGAGTCCGACCTGCTCGAGTACGACGACATCTTCGACGGCTCGCCCGTCATCCAGGCCAAGGTCGAGGCGCTGATCGCGGGCGCCAAGGCCGAGATCGACCGGGTCCAGGCGATGGGCGGCGCGATCGCCGCGGTCGACTCGGGCTACATGAAGCAGGAGCTGGTCTCCTCGCACGCCCGCCGCCGCGCCGCGATCGAGAACGGCGACGAGATCATCGTCGGCGTCAACAAGTTCGACACCACCGAGCCGTCGCCGCTGACCGCCAACCTCGACGACGCGATCATGGTCGCCGACCCGAAGGCGGAGGAGGCCGCGCTCGCGTCGGTCGCCGCCTGGAAGGCGCAGCGCGACCAGGGCGAGGTCGAGACCGCGCTCGCCCGGCTCGCCGACGACGCCAAGTCCGGCGTCAACCTGATGCAGGCCACCCTCGCCGCCGCCCGCGCGGGCGCGACCACGGGGGAGTGGGCCGGCGTGCTGCGCGAGGTCTTCGGCGAGTTCCGCGCCCCGACCGGCGTCGCCGGCGCGGTCGGCGTGGCCGAGGCGGGCGCCGAGCTGACCGCCGTCCGCGAGGCCGTCCGTACGACGGGCGACGAGCTCGGCGGCCGGCTGCGGCTGCTCGTCGGCAAGCCCGGCCTCGACGGTCACTCCAACGGCGCCGAGCAGGTCGCGGTCCGGGCGCGTGACGCGGGCTTCGAGGTCATCTACCAGGGCATCCGGCTGACCCCGGAGCAGATCGTCGCGGCCGCGGTGGCCGAGGACGTCCACTGCGTGGGTCTGTCGATCCTCTCCGGCTCGCACATGGAGTTGGTGCCCGCCGTCCTCGACGGACTGAAGGCCGCCGGCATGGGCGACGTCCCGGTCATCGTCGGCGGGATCATCCCCGAGTCCGACGGCAAGGCGCTGATCGACCTCGGCGTGGCCGCGGTCTACACCCCCAAGGACTTCGGGCTGACCGAGATCATGGCCGGCATCGTCCAGGTCATCCGCAAGGCCAACGACCTGGCCTGAGCGCTCCGCTCCACGACGAAGGCGGCTCTCCCGGATGCCGGGGGAGCCGCCTTCGTGCGTGCGGGCCGAGTCTCAGCGCGGCTGCGCGAGCTCGCCCTCGAAGCGCCGCTGTCTCAGTTGTAGTAGCTGTTGGTGGTGTAGCGCGTCGTGCAGTTGATCAGCGTTGCGTAGTCAGCCTTGTAGATGCACAGCTTCACTCGGATCAGGGCGCCTACCGGCTGGAACGATCCCGACGCCCACCGAATGTTCTTCGCGCCGTCCGGGAGCCACCGATCGAGATAGGAATGCCAGGTCCCACCTATCCTGGTATGAACCTGGACGCGGGTCGGCCGGCCGTCCAGACCGTAGTCAGACAGTTGCAGGAGCCCGTCGAAGTCCGAGCCCTGGCACCTGTACTGGTAGCTCTCGTTGCCTTGTGCATCGCAGTCGACGTACCGGAAGTACCCCTGAGCCCTTCCTGCGGAGTCGTCGTAGTAGTCCCAGACCGTCGATGCAGACGCTGAACCCGCAAACGCCAGAATTGATGCCATGGCCAACGCCGTGGCGAGCACTGCTTTCTTCAGCATGATCGCTCCTTCGTGCAAGGGGGCTGGTGGGTGCACGAAGCGTCACCTGACGAGAAATGTCAACGGCGAGGCGGCAATAGCCAAGTCGGCCGTTGCTCTCGGGCCGCATCCCTCATTCGATCCCGGAGACGTCGCTGCCACCCCGGAGTGGAGGGGTAGCACTCGGGAATCACGGGCGACGAGGGAGAGACTGCGCGAGTGGACCATCGAGATGGCCCTCGTCGCCGACGCTGCCCACCGGCTTCGTCGAGGGACGGCGTGTGTGCAGGGTCGAGCCATCGGGCGACGCGCGGCTGGGCGGTCCCGGCTCCCTTCGGGCCAGCGAGCTGACGGGCGCTCAGTCGGCCGCGATCACCCGCGACAGCGCCTCGGGGTCGCGGCCGACGACCGTCGTACCGTCGGATGCGGTGAGGATCGGCCGCTGGATGAGCCTGGGCTCGGCGGCCATCGCAGCCAGCCACTCGGCGCGGTGCTCGGCGTCCTTGGCGGGCAGCGTGACGCCGAGCTTGCTCGCGTCGGCAGTGCGGGCGATGTCCCAGGGCTCGAGCCCGAGCCGGGCCAGTACGTCTTCGAGCTCGGCGACCGTCGGCGGCTCATCGAGGTAGCGGCGCACGGTGTAGTCGACGCCGGCGGCCTTGAGCTCGCTCTCGGCGGTGCGGCACTTGGAGCAGGCGGGATAGAGCCAGATCTCGATCACGCCGCCGACCCTAGTGGGGCGCCCGACCCTCCCGGGGAGCGGGAGCGCGACCCGCGTCACCTGTGACCTGGGTCACGTCAGTTAGGTCTGCCTTGCCTTTGTCGCTTACCCTCGATCCATGGGCAAGGACAAGAAGTCGAAGGGGAAGGTGCGCAAGCTCCCCAAGACCAAGTGCTGCGTGTCGAAGTCGCGCTGCGGTCGCTGCCCCATCCGCATGCTCAAGGAGGGCACCCTCCCGGCCGGCTACACCGTCAAGAAGCGCGTGCTCGTGCGCGCCGACGGCAAGAAGGTCACCAAGAAGGGCCTGCAGAAGGCCGCGTGACCCGGGCGCACGCCGCTGGCCACTAGGGTTCTCCCCATGGCCGCACCCCGCTTCACCGACCAGCTCAACGTCCAGATCGGCAACGAGTTCGCCGCGCACAACCAGTACCTCGCCTGCGCCGTCTACTACGACGCGCTGACGATGCCGCAGCTGGCGGGCTTCTTCTACGGCCAGGCGCTCGAGGAGCGCGAGCACGCGATGATGATGGTGCAGTACCTGCTCGACACCGACGCGCCCGTCCAGATCCCCGGCGTCGACGCGCCGGTCGCGACCTTCGACGACATCGTCGCGCCGATCACGCTCGCGCTCGAGCAGGAGCGCAAGGTCACCGCGCAGATCAACGAGCTGACGCGCATCGCGCGCGAGGAGTACGACTTCGCCTCCGAGCAGTTCATGCAGTGGTTCATCAAGGAGCAGGTCGAGGAGGTCGCCACCATGAGCGACCTGCTGACCGTCGTGACCCGCAGCAAGGACGACGTCAACGCGATCGAGGACTGGGTCGCCCGCGAGCAGGGCGGCGCCGACGCCGACCCGACCGCGCCGCCCGCCGCCGGCGCCGCGGGCTGAGGCTCGGCCCCTAGGACGTCGGCGACGTCGTACGGGCGTGGCGGCGGCGATAGAGCCACACCGCCGCCGCGGCCCCGACGACGAGTCCCACCAGGCCGCCCAGTCCGGGTGCCTTGTCGCCACCCAAGGCCAGGCCGAGCACGATGCCGAGGCCGCTCGCGCCGATGACGACGCAGAGCACGGCCATGTTGAAGAACATCTCGCGGAAGTAGGTGCGCGAGAAGCTCTCGCCACCCGGCACCGCCTGCGGCTGTGCCGGCGCGGGCTGCTCGGGCTGTCCGGGCTGCTCGGGCTGTCCGGGCCGGTCGCCGAGCGGGATCGCCTTGACCACCGCCGCGGTGGGCAGCCGCCCGTAGATGTGCGGGAACGTCTCCGTCATCCCCGGTGCCGGCACCTCCTCGACCACCGGTACGTCGAGCAGGTCGGTGTCGATGTGGAGCAGCACCAGCGGCTCGGTGACCTCGGCGTAGAACCGGTCGCGCACGCCCGTCCACTGATCCGCCCGGCTGGCGTGGATGAATCCCTCCTCGGCCAGGGTGCGCCCCAGCGTCGAGGTCGTGTACGACCCCGCCACCAGCGCGGCGTCCCACTCCGAGGCGAGGGCGATGTGGAAGATCGTGGCCATCGCCGCCCATCCTTGCGCATTCCGGCGCCTGGGCGCCGGATGCCGCGCAGGGACGGCCGTCGAACGGACCTATCGTGCTGAGCCCCGCTCGTGGTGGCCTCAGTGGTCACCTGAGTCACATGCGTCCCGAACGGTCCGTCAGGCGGCGATCAGAACAGCCGATCCTCGGCGTTGTCGATGCCGCGCAGCGCGTCGTAGTCGACGACCGCGCACGTGATCCCGCGGTCCTCGGCGAGCACCCGCGCCTGGGGCTTGATCTCCTGCGCCGCGAAGATGCCGCGCACCTCGCCCTTGCCGGTCAGCAGCGGGTCGCGGTTGAGCAGCTCGAGGTAGCGGGTGAGCTGCTCGACGCCATCGATCTCGCCGCGACGCTTGATCTCGACGGCGACGCTCAGGCCGGACTCGTCGCGGCACATCAGGTCGACCGGGCCGATGGCGGTGGGGAACTCGCGGCGCACCAGGGTCAGGCCGGAGGCGAGGGTGGCGGGGTGCTCGGCGAGGAGCTCCTGGAGGTGCTTCTCGACGCCGTCCTTCTGCAGGCCGGGGTCGATCCCGAGGTCGTGCCGCGTGTCGTGGTGGATCTCCTCGATGAGGATCCGCAGCGTGTCCGGGGTGGCGCCCTTGGCGGCCTTGGCGGTGACGGTCCACTCGACCTGGCCCTCGTCGGTGGTGCCCTCGCGGACGGTGCACGGCGGCGACATCCAGTTCAGCGGCTTGTACGAGCCGCCGTCGGAGTGGACGAGCACCGAGCCGTCGGCCTTGATCATGAGCACCCGGGTCGCCATCGGCAGGTGGGCGGTCAATCGGCCTGCGTAATCCACCTGGCAGCGCGCTACGACGAGTCTCACGGGCGACGAATCTACAGTCTGTCCCGTGGAGATCGACGACCAGCCGTGGTGGCGCCCCGAGCCCGGCAGTACGACGGCCTGGCTGCTCGCCGTCCGGGTCCAGCCGGGCGCCTCCCGGACCGGCCCGGCCGGACCGACCGGCGTGGCCGGCGACGAGCTCAAGATCCGGCTCGCGTCGCCGCCCGTCGACGGCCGCGCGAACGACGAGCTGGTCCGCTGGCTGGCCAAGGAGCTCGGGGTGCCGCGCTCGGCGGTCACCCTGCTGCGCGGGCAGACTTCCCGTTCGAAGGTGCTTCGGGTGGAGACCCTGCAGCGGCGGGTGTGACGTCGGTCTCGATGATGCCCGATCGGGTTACCGACGGGTAGTCAGGGCCGCTTTCCGGTGTCATCATGCGGCCCATGACTTCGAGCGAGCAGATCTTCAACACGCTGGTGCTGCCGTACCTCAACCACGCGGTCCGCACCTACGAGTCGGGCTACGCCTCGGTGACCGACATCGACGCCGCGATGCGCTTCGGCTGCGGCTACCCGAAGGGTCCGCTGACCGTCGTCGACGAGATCGGCGCCGCGCAGGTCCGCGACCTGCTGGCTGCTCGCTTCGCCGAGACCGGCGACCACCTGCACGAGCCGGCCGGCCTGCTCGACAAGCTCGTCGCCGAGGGGCGCACCTTCGCCGACGAGGCCGCCGCCGCGGGTGAGGCCGCCGCGCCGCAGTTCAAGCACGACATCGCCAAGGTCGGCGTCGTCGGCACCGGCACCATGGCGTCCGGCATCGTCCAGGTCTTCGCCCAGGCCGGCTACGAGGTCATCTACGTCGGCCGCAGCCAGGACAAGCTCGCCGGCGTCCTCGGATACATCACCAAGAACCTCGACCGCGCCATCGCCAAGGGCAAGGGCACCGAGGGCGACAAGGACGCGCTGCTCGGCCGGCTCACCGGCTCCACCGAGCGCGAGGCGCTGGGCGGCGTCGACATCGTCGTCGAGGCGATCGCCGAGGACCTCGACATCAAGCTCGAGCTGTTCCGCGACCTCGACTGGATCGCCAAGCCGGGCGCGATCCTCGCGACCACGACCTCGTCGCTGCCGATCACCAAGCTCGGCGAGGCCACCAGTCGGCCGCAGGACGTCATCGGCATGCACTTCTTCAACCCGGCCCCGGTGATGAAGCTCGTCGAGATCATCACCACCGCCGACACCGCGGCCGACGTCGACGAGACCGTTCGCGCGCTGACCGCCAACGTGGGCAAGGTCGGCGTCTCTGCCGGCGACCGTGCGGGCTTCATCGTCAACCTGCTCCTCTTCCCCTACCTCAACGACGCGATCAAGCTCGCCGAGGGCGGCGAGGAGCTGGCCACCATCGACGCCGCGATCAAGGAGACCGCCGCCTTCCCGATGGGTCCCTTCGAGCTGCTCGACGTGGTCGGCAACGACGTCTCGCTGGCGATCCAGAAGGAGCTGTACGGCGAGTTCGGCGAGCCCGGCTTCGTGCCGGCCGCCACCCTCGAGGAGAAGGTCGCCGCCGGCAAGCTCGGCCGCAAGACCGGCGAGGGCTTCCACAGCTACGCCTGACCGCGCTCCCGCCACGCTGCCGCGCTAGTCTCTGGCGCGTGACGCTTCACCACACGGCTCTCGGCTCGACCGGGAGCCGTGTGGTCTTTCTGCACGGTCTCTTCGGCCAGGGCAAGAACTGGACGGGGATCGCCAAGCAGCTCGCCGACCGTCATCGGGTCCTGCTCGTCGACCTGCCCCAGCACGGTCGCTCGCCGTGGACCGAGCGCTTCGACTTCGCGGAGGTGGCCGCCGACGTCGTGGCGACCTTGCCGGACGAGGAGCCGGTGGCGCTGGTCGGGCACTCGCTGGGCGGCAAGGTCGCGATGATGCTGGCCCTGCTGCATCCGGAGCGGGTGGAGCGGCTCGTGGTCGCCGACATCTCCCCGGTGGCCTACGCGGCGAGCCGTGAGTTCCCGGGCTACATCGCGGCGATGCGCGCAATCGACCTGAGCCGGGTCGAGCGCCGCTCGGACGCCGACCGGATGCTCGAGCCCGCCGTGCCCGACGACACGGTGCGGTCGTTCCTGATGCAGAACCTACGCCGCGACGCCGCGGCGGCGAGCGGGTGGAGCTGGCAGGTCAACCTCGACGTGCTCGACCGGGACCTCCCGGTCATCAGTGACTGGCCGGCGGAGCAGCTGGCCGGCGTGACGCCGTACGACGGGCCGGTGCTGTGGCTCGCCGGCAGCCGCTCGAACTATGTCCGGCCGGAGTACGAGGCCGCCATGGACCGCTGGTTCCCCCGCAACCGCCGGGTCACCATCAAGGACGCCGGCCATTGGCTGCACTCCGAGCGTCCGGAGATCTTCCTCCAGGTGCTGCAGCGCTTCCTCGGCGACTAGCGAGAGGCGCCTACTCGGCGTCGGCCTGGCGTGCCCGGTAGGCCGCCACCGCGTTGCGGTTGCCGCAGGTCACCGAGCAGAACCGCTTGGAGCGGTTTCGCGAGAGGTCGAGGACCAGGCCCTCGCAGGTGTCGTCGGCGCACACCGCGAGCCGGGACATCTCGTCGGCGCGGATCACGTCGATCATCGCCATCGCGGTCTCGACGATGATCCGCTCGGCGAACGGCCGGTCGGCGTCGATGGCGTGCAGGTGCCAGTCGTAGCCGTCGTGGCGCAGCAGCTGGGGGAGCGCGGAGGCCTCGCGGAGCATCGCGTTGACGATGGCGACGGCGGCGTCGCGGTCGGCGGTGAGCAGCTCGCGCAGCTGCGGGACGATCGCCCGGACGGCGTCGACCTCGGCCTGGTCGCCGTCGTGGCGGCCGGTGTAGCAGTGGTCGGCGAAGAACTCGTCGAGCTCGTCCGGGGTGCTGATCGTGACCGGATCGAGCGCGGAGTTCACCAGGGCGACGGCGGCCTGGAGGGACAGCGAGGTGTCATGGGCAAAAACCACTTTGACAGGTTACTGCATCCGGGCCTACTGTCATGAGTCATGACGATGTTGACTCGTGACACCACGGCCCGCTCGGGCCTGGTGCTCGCCCTGGCCTCGGCGGCCTCCTTCGGCCTCGCGGGCGCCTTCGCGCGCCCGCTGCTCGACGCCGGCTGGACTGCGGGCAGCATCGTCCTGCTCCGCATCGCCATCGGCGCGGCCGTCGTCCTGCCGTTCGGCCTCGTCGCCCTGCGGGGGCGCTGGGCGCTGCTGCGCGACGCGGCCCCCACCGTCGTCCTGTACGGCGGCCTGGCGGTCGCCGGCGCGCAGTACTGCTACTTCTCCGCGGTCCGCACGCTCGAGGTCGGCCCGGCGCTGCTCATCGAGTACACCGCGCCCGCCGCCGTGGTGATCTGGATGTGGCTCGCCCACGGCCAGCGGCCCGGCCGGCTGACGGTGGTCGGCGCCGTCGTCGCGGCGCTCGGCCTGCTGCTCGTGCTCGACCTGTTCTCCGGCTCCGACTTCGACCTGCGCGGCGCCGCCTGGGCGATGGGCGCGATGGTGGGCGCCGCGGCGTACTTCGTGATCTCGGCCGACGACCGGTCCGGCATCCCGCCGATCACCCTCGCCGCGTGCGGCCTGGTCGTGGGTGGCGTCCTGCTCGGGGTCCTCGGCCTGGTCGGCCTGATGCCGATGGCCGCCACCTCGGCCCCCGTTGCCTACGCGGGCGTCTCGGTCGCGCCGTGGGTGCCGATCGTGCTGCTCGGCCTGGTGACCGCGGCCCTGGCCTACACGACCGGCATCGAGGCCAGTCGCCGGCTCGGCTCGAGGCTGGCGTCCTTCGTCGCGCTGAGCGAGGTCGTCGCCGCGGTGATCTGGGCCTGGCTGCTGCTCGACCAGCTCCCCGGCCTGGTGCAGCTCGGCGGAGGCGCGCTGATCGTGGCGGGCGTGGTCGGCGTGAAGCTGGGGGAGCGGAGCATCGTGGTCGGCACCGATCCGCTGCCGGTCACCTCACCCGAGCACGAGACCGCCGCTGCCCAGCCGGGACGCTCGAGCTAGCGCAGGTCCTGCTGGCGCACCACGACCTCGCGCATGATCAGCAGCACCGCGGCGGCCGCGGGGATCGCCAGGAGCGCGCCGATCGGCCCGAGCAGGGCGGCGCCGACGAGGGCGGCGATGACCGTGACCGCGCCCGGGACGTCGACCGAGCGGCTCATCACGCGCGGGTAGACGACGTAGTTCTCGATCTGCTGGTAGACCACGTAGAAGACCACGCAGGCGATGCCGGTCTTGATGTCGGTCGCGAAGGCGATCGCCGAGACGATCACCGCGCCGATGGTCGCGCCGACCATCGGGATCACGTCGAGGACGGCCACGACGAAGGCCAGCGCGACGGCGTACTCGCTGATCTCGGTGAGCGACAGGAAGACCAGCGACGAGATGCCCGCGCACAGCGCCACGATGAACGCACCGGAGACGTAGCCGCCGATATTGGCGATCACCTTGTCGCCGAGCTTGGAGACCCGCTCGCGGCGCGAGGCCGGGGCGAGCTTGTAGATCGCGCCGGTGGTGGTCTTCAGCGAGGCGAGGAAGTAGAGCGTCAGGACGACGATCACGAACAGGTTGAACAGCGCCGAGATCAGCTTGAGGCCGAACCCGAGCACCCCGCCGAACAGGTTGGAGAGGAAGTCGCCGTCCTCGATGTACTGCTTGGCCTTGTCGATGATGTCGTACTCGCGGTTGAGGTCCTGGATCCGCTGGTTGCGCTGCAGCTCGTCGAGCCAGCCGGGCGCGTTCTTCGTGATCGCGGCGACCTGGTCGGTGATGACCGGCACGATCGCGACCAGGAACAGGCCGACGGCGAGGGCGGCGACCGCCAGCACGACCGTCACTGCCAACGGACGGCGCAGGCCGCGCCGCTCCAGGAACTCCACGGCCGGGTTGAGGCCGGCGGCGAGGAAGAACGCGACCACCACGAGCATCAGCACCGAGCTGATGCCGAGCAGCGCGTTGAAGACCGCGAACGCGGTCAGCGCGCCGAGGCCGCCGACGAAGCCGTAGAAGAACGGCGAGCGGCGGTCGAAGGGCTTGCCGGGCTCGCCGTACGGCGAGCCGTCGGCGGCGCCGACCGGCGCGGCCGGATCGACGCCGGCGTGCTCGTCGACGGCGTCGACCCGGTCAGCCCCGTCGACCCCGTCGACCCCGTCGGCGAGCTCGGCGGCGCTCAACTGTCGTCCTCGCCGAAGCCGGCCACGAGGTCGGCGAGCGAGGAGAGCTGGGCGGTGATGGCGGCGCGACGCTTGGTGAGCCGGTCGAGCTCGGAGCGACGGGCGGCGATCTCGCGCTCGAGCTCGGAGTCGCCGCTCGCGGCGACGGCCGCGGCCTGGGTGCGGGCGGAGACGATGACCTGCTCGGCCTCGCGGCGGGCGCGGTTGAGGGTGTTCTCGGCCTCGGTCTGCGCGGCGGCGCGGCTGGCCGCGGCGCGCTTGCTCGCCTCGGCGGCCCGCTCCTCGGCGGCGGTGGCGCGCTGCTCGGCCTCCTCGACCAGGCGGCGGGTCTCGGCGACGGCACTGTTGTGGTGGTCGCTCGCCTCGCGGGCGAGACGCTCCTTCTCCATCGCCAGCGCGCGGCGGGCCTCCTGGACCTCGCGGTCGACCGCCGCGCGGGCCTGCTCGACCTCGCGCTGGGCCTGGCTGCGCTGCTCGGAGGTCTCCTGCTGGGTGGCCAGGCGGAGCTGGTCGGACTCGCGGCGCGCGGAGGCGAGGATGTCCTCGGCCTCGGCCTTGGCGAGGGCGAGCTCCTGCTCGGCGTCGGCGAGCAGGCGGGTGCGGTTCTCCTCGAGCTCGCGCAGCTGGACCGCGCGCATGTCGTCGGCCTCGCGGGCGGCCTCGGCGCGGATCGCCTTGGCGTCGCGGGTGGCCAGCTCGCGGATCTCGGCGGCGTCCTTCTCGGCGGTGTCGCGGATCTCAGCGGCCTCCTCCTCGGCGAGGCGCAGCATCGCGCTGGCCCGCCCGCCCAGACCGGCGTACGACGGGTTGTCGGTCTCGGCGAGCTCGCCCTTGAGCCGATCGACCTCCTGCTCGAGGTCGATGACCCGCTGCTCGGAGTCGGTCAGGCTGGCGCCGAGCGCGGCCTTCTCGCTCGACAGCTGGCGGATCTGGGCGTCGACGGCGTCGCGGTCGTAGCCGCCCTTGCGGACCACGGGCAGCCCGCCGGCAGCCGCGCCCGGGGCGGTGAAGCCGACCGGGCGGCTCGCGCCGCCGGCGCTCGCGCCGGGCCGGGCCGGGGGCGTCGCCGGCTTCGGCTGACCCTGCTGCCCCTGCTGCCCCTGCTGCCCCTGCTGACCGGCCTGGGCCTGCGGGCGCACCGCGGGCGTCTCAGCGGTCTTGACGGCCGGGATGACCTGGGTGGGCTCTTCGTCGGTGGCCTTGCTGCTCACGGTCTTGCTCTCCTGGGTGGGGGTGGGCTCGTCGTCGAAGATGGACAGACCCTCGTCGCTCATAGGGAACTGAGCCTCCCTGGCTCTCGCTGGCGGTCTGGGGGGACCGACCCATGATCCCCGATGAGGTGGGTGTTTCCCACCCCGCCCCGCCGAGGCGCCGCG
>NZ_BAABAC010000024.1:76610-95261 GCF_039537225.1 Nocardioides ginsengisoli | reverse complement strand
GGTTGATCTTGTCGAGGTGCTGTGCGCGCAGCTCCTCGTTCTTGACGCCGAGGCCCTCCTTGGGGGCCAGGCAGAGGACGCCGACCTTGCCCTGGTGCTTGTTGTGGTGGACGTCGAGCGCGGCCTGGCCGGTCTCCTCGAGCGTGTAGGTGCGCGACAGGGTGGGGTGGATCTTGCCCTGCGCGATGAGGCGGTTGGCCTCCCACGACTCGCGGTAGTTGGCGAAGTGGCTCGAGATGATCCTCTTGAGGTTCATCCACAGGTAGCGGTTGTCGTACTCGTGCATGTAGCCCGAGGTCGACGCGCAGGTGGTGATGGTGCCGCCCTTGCGGGTGACGAACACGCTCGCGCCGAAGGTCTCGCGGCCCGGGTGCTCGAAGACGATGTCGATGTCCTCGCCGCCGGTGAGCTCGCGGATGGCCTTGCCGAGGCGCAGCCACTCCTTCGGGTTCTGCTGGGTGCCCTCCTCGTTCCAGAACTTGAAGTCCATCTCGGAGCGGTTGATGACCTTGTCGGCGCCCATGTTGCGCACGATCTGGGCCTTCTCCTCGTTGGAGACGACGCAGATCGGGTTGGCGCCGCCGTTGAGGGCGTACTGCGTGGCGAAGCCGCCGAGGCCGCCCGAGGCGCCCCAGATCAGGACGTTGTCGCCCTGCTTCATGTTGCCGCCGTTGGCGGAGACGAGCTGGCGGTAGGCGGTGCAGTTGACCAGGCCGGGGGAGGCGGCCTCCTCCCAGGTGAGGTGCTCCGGCTTCGGCATCAGCTGGTTGGCCTTGACCATGGCGACGTCGGCCAGGCCGCCGAAGTTGGTCTCAAAACCCCAGATCCGCTGCGACGGGTCGAGCATGGTGTCGTTGTGGCCGTCGGGAGCCTCGAGCTCGACCGAGAGGCAGTGCGCGACGACGCGGTCGCCCGGCTTCCACTTGGTGACGCCCGCGCCCACGGCGAGGACGACGCCGGACAGGTCGGAGCCGACGATGTGGTAGGGCAGGTTGTGCCGGGCGCCGAGCTCGGACTCCTTGCCGTAACGCTCGAGGAAGCCGAAGGTCGAGACCGGCTCGAAGATCGAGGTCCACACCGTGTTGTAGTTGATCGCGCTGGCCATGACGGCGACGAACGCCTCGCCGGGGCCGAGCTCGGGCAGGGCTACCTCGTCGACGTGGAGGGACTTGCGGGGGTCCTTCTCCTTCGAGGGCACGCCCTCGAACATGTCGACCTCGTCCTTGTGGACCGTCACGGCCCGGTAGGACGCGGGAAGCTCGAGGTTGGCGAAGTCCTCCGCGGAGGCCTCCGCCTGGATGGCGTCGAGGATGTGCTGCACGGTCGTCGTCTCCCTAGGAATCAAGTGCCCTGCCGCGAGGGGCGGGGCTGGCAGTCCGGCCGCGGCGAAGATACCGAGTGGTAACCACTCGTAGGTGGGTTCGTGACACTCATCTCATCGAGCATCAGCCACCCGGGCAGCGCGGCGCGGAGGTACGCCGTCCTGGGCTCGGCGGCGTCTCGATGGGTCACCATAGGCCCGTGACGTCGAATCTGGGTGGCGCGTCCACGGGAGGATCCCCCGACCGGGCTCCGGTGGACCTGAACGCCGACGTGGGGGAGTCCTTCGGGCGCTGGCGGCTCGGCGACGACGAGCGCCTGCTGCCGCACCTGACCAGCGCCAATGTCGCGTGCGGCTTCCACGCCGGCGACCCGCTGACCCTGCGCCGCACCTGCGAGACGGCGGTCGCCCACGGCGTGACGATCGGCGCGCAGGTGGGCTACCGCGACCTCGCCGGCTTCGGCCGTCGCTATATCGCGGTGCCGCCCGCGGAGCTGGCCGCCGACGTGCTCTACCAGCTCGGCGCCCTCGACGGGATCGCCCGGGCGGCGGGCGGCCGGGTCGCCTACGTGAAGCCGCACGGCGCGCTCTACCACGCGGTGAGCCGCCATCCGGAGCAGGCGTCGGCCGTCGTCGACGCCGTCAAGGCCTACGGCGAGCTGCCGGTGCTCGGCCTGGCCGGCTCGGCCTTCCTCGACGCCGTGGCGGAGGCCGGCCTGCAGCCGGTGGGCGAGGGCTTCGCCGACCGCGCCTACCTGCCGGACGGCGGCCTGGTGCCGCGCGGGGCGCCGCGAGCGGTGCTCACCGACCCGGTGGCGGTGGCGGCGCAGGCGGTCGAGCTGGCGCGCGGCGGCCGGGTGCGCTCGATCTGCGTGCACGGGGACTCGCCAGGGGCGGTGGAGTCGGCGGCCGCCGTACGGGCGGCGCTGGGCGATCTCGGGATCGCGGTCGGCGCCTTCGCCTGAGCTTTCCTCGTCCCACCCGGCATTCCTGTCCCCGAATCGGC
The DNA here is from genome assembly GCF_039537225.1 of Nocardioides ginsengisoli. Taxonomy (NCBI): domain Bacteria; kingdom Bacillati; phylum Actinomycetota; class Actinomycetes; order Propionibacteriales; family Nocardioidaceae; genus Nocardioides; species Nocardioides ginsengisoli. Next base: position 92,934 of record NZ_BAABAC010000024.1, on the reverse strand, counting down.
GGATTCGGAGCAGGAATGCCGGGTGAGACCGGGGATCAGTGGCCGCCGTCGGCGGCCGGCTCGACCAGCTCGACGAGGACGCCGCCGGCATCCTTGGGGTGCACGAAGTTGATCCGGCTGTTGGCGGTGCCGCGCTTGGGCTCGGGGTAGAGCAGGCGCACGCCCTTGGCCTTGAGCGCGTCGACGACGGCGTCGAGATCGCTGACCCGGTAGGCGAGCTGCTGCATGCCCGGGCCGCTGCGGTCGAGGAACTTCGCGATCGTCGACTCGGAGTTGAGCGGCGCGAGCAGCTGGATGCACGAGCCGGAGTCGCCGACCGCGACCATCGCCTCGCGCACGCCCTGCTCCTCGTTGGTCTCCTCGTGCACGGCGACCATGCCGAAGGTGTCGCGGTAGAAGGCGATCGCCTCGTCGAGGTCGGGCACGGCGATGCCGACGTGGTCGATGGCGGTGAAGAGGTGCTGGGGAACGGCGTCCTTGATGCTCATGCGGGTCATTGTGCCGTCGGCCGACCGTAGGTCGAGAGGGGTGTGACATGTCACTCATCGACCGCACGCTGGACCCCTCGCGTGCGTCGGATACCCGCGAGTAGAGTCGAAAACGTTCCGACCACACGTCTGCACGGAGGAAACATGTCCGACAACCCCAGCGTCATCGTCGCCGGCGCGCGTACGCCGATCGGTCGCCACCTCGGCGCCCTCAAGACCCTGTCGGCGGCCGACCTCGCTGCCGTTGCGATCAAGGGCGCGCTGGAGAAGGCCGGCGTCTCCGGCGACCAGGTCGACTACCTGATCCTCGGCCAGGTCCTGCAGGCCGGTGCTGGCCAGAACCCCGCCCGCACCGCGGGTCTCGCGGCCGGCCTCCCGCCGCAGGTCCCCTCGATCACCATCAACAAGGTGTGCCTGTCGGGCATCAACGCCATCGCCCAGGCCGACCAGCTGATCCGCGCCGGCGAGGCCGACATCGTGATCGCCGGCGGCGCCGAGTCGATGACCCAGGCCCCGCACCTGCTGCCGAAGTCCCGCGAGGGCTTCAAGTACGGCGACACCGCGCTCGTCGACTCGCTCGCCTACGACGCGCTCTTCGACCAGGCCACCCAGCAGGGCATGGGCAACCTGACCGAGGCCACCAACGCGTGCCGCACCACCCCGCTGACGCGTGAGGAGCAGGACGCCTTCTCCGCCCGCTCGCACCAGCTCGCCGCCGCCGCGCAGAAGAACGGCATCTTCGACAACGAGATCGTTCCGGTCTCGATCCCGCAGCGCAAGGGCGACCCGGTCGTCGTCTCCGTCGACGAGGGCGTCCGTGGCGACACCACCGCCGAGGGCCTCGCCGGCCTGCGTCCGGCGTTCTCGAAGGACGGCACCATCACCGCCGCGTCGTCCTCGCAGATCTCCGACGGCGCCGCCGCGGTGGTCGTCACCAGCAAGAAGAAGGCCGAGGAGCTCGGCCTGCCGATCCTCGCCGAGATCGTGAGCCACGGCCAGGTCGCCGGCCCCGACTCGACGCTGCAGCTGCAGCCGGCCAACGCCACCAAGAAGGCGCTCGACAAGGCCGGCCTCACCGCCGCCGACCTCGACCTGGTCGAGTTCAACGAGGCCTTCGCCGCCGTCGGCATCGAGTCGGCCCGCGCGCTCGGCATCGACGAGGACAAGGTCAACGTCAACGGTGGCGCCATCGCCATCGGCCACCCGCTGGGCTGCTCCGGCACGCGCATCGTGCTGCACCTGGCGCTCGAGCTGCAGCGTCGCGGCGGCGGCCTCGGCGCGGCCGCCCTGTGCGGCGGCGGCGGTCAGGGCGACGCGCTGGTCGTGCGCGTTCCGCAGGCCTGATCGAGCCGGCTTGACCGACACAGCTACCGGGGGCGGCCGTCGCGGGATCACCGCGGCGGCCGTTCCTGGCCTGGTGGAGCGGGCGCGCGAGGGCGACCCGCGCTCGGTGGGACGGCTGGTCTCGCTCGTCGAGGACGAGTCGCCGCTGCTCCCGGAGCTGATGCGGGTCCTGGCGCCGTACGCCGGTCACGCGCGGATCGTCGGCCTGACCGGATCCCCGGGCGTGGGGAAGTCCACGTCGACCAACGCCCTCATCGGTGAGCTGCGCCGGCGCGGGCAGAGCGTCGCGGTGCTCGCCGTCGACCCGTCGTCCCCCTTCTCCGGCGGCGCGCTGCTCGGCGACCGGATCCGGATGGGCGACCACGTGCTCGACCCGGGCGTCTTCATCCGCTCGATGGCCGCGCGCGGCCACCTCGGCGGGCTGGCGTGGACCACGCCGCAGGCGTTGCGGGTCCTCGACGCGGCCGGCTTCGACGTCGTCCTGGTCGAGACCGTCGGCGTCGGCCAGAGCGAGGTCGAGGTCGCCGGCCAGGCCGACACCACGATCGTGCTGCTCGCGCCCGGCATGGGCGACGGGATCCAGGCCGCCAAGGCCGGCATCCTCGAGATCGGCGACCTCTACGTCGTCAACAAGTCCGACCGCGAGGGCGCTGACAAGGTGCGCCGCGACCTGCGCTCGATGCTCGGCCTCGCCGAGCGCCGCGAGGGCGCCTGGCGGCCTCCGGTCCTCAAGACCACCGCGTCCACCGGCGACGGGGTCACCGACGTCGTCGACGCGCTCGAGGAGCACGGCGACTGGCTGCGCGAGAGCGGCGAGCTGCAGCGTCGTCGCATCCGCCGCGCCCGCGGCGAGATCGAGACCCTCGCGCTCACCGCGCTGCGTCGCCGCTGGGGGAGTGTCGACTCCGGCGACCGGCTCGACGAGCTGGCCGCCGCCGTGGTGTCGGGTGCGACCGACGCCTACACGGCCGCCGACGAGCTCGCCGGATAGCTCGCCGGATAGCTCGTCGGATAGCTCGTCGGATAGCTCGTCTGCCGGCTCCGTCGACTACAGGCCCGAGCGCAGCTGCAGCACCGGCGGGCCGGGCAGCGGCCGCGCGACGTGGTCGGTGATCGAGAGCGTCGCGCTCCGCTCACCCAGCCGCAGCCCCTCGGGCGTGTGCAGGATGACGGTGAAGTCCTCGGTCGGCTCGGCGACGCCGTCGGCGGTCAGCGGGATCTCGACCCTCGCCTTCAGCTGTCCGGCCGGGATCACGACCCGCGTCGTCAGCGCCGGCAGGTCCTCGCCGACGGTCGCGGTGCCGGAGTGGGTAGTCAGCGTGAAGGCGGTGTCTCGACCGGCCTCGCGGTCCAGCCGGACCGTCACCACCGCGTGGCCGCCCTCGGCGCCGCCGCGGGCGGTGAGAGCCGCGGTCGGGGTGGGGTAGCCGGGTCGGCCGCGCTCGTCGAGCGCGGTGAAGCAGTAGCCGCGGCGCCGCGCCACCCGGATCACCTCGTCGACCGCGCCGACCGAGAGGGGAGAGCGGTTGACGCCGTCGTGCTGGAGCACGATGTTGGCGCCGGGGCGCAGCGAGGCCAGGATCCGGGCGGCGATCTGCTGCGAGTCGCCGGTCTTCCAGTCGAGGGAGTCCGTCGACCACAGCACCGGAACGTCGCCGACGTCGCGGACCGCACGACGCACGGTCGCGTTCTCGGCGCCGTACGGCGGCCGCATCAGCCGGGTCGGGTGGACGCCGGCCCGGCGCAGCGCGCGCTGGGTGGAGCGCAGGGTCCGCACGATCTCGTCGTAGGACTGGGTGCGCATGTTCTGGTGCGCCCAGCTGTGGTTGCCGATCAGGAAGCCCGCGCGCTCGACCTCGCGGGCCGCGGACGGGAGCGCCTGGACCCGCTGACCGACCATGAAGAAGGTCGCCGGGACGTGCTTGGCCACGAGCAGCCGCACCAGCCGGTGGGTCGTGCCGCGGACCGGGCCGTCGTCGAAGGTGAGCGCCACCTGTCCCTTGCATCCGCGCTGCTGCGCGGCGACCGGCGCTCCCGAGCGCTCGGCCTGCGCGTGCGCGGGTGTCGCCGGCACGACGGCGACGCCGGCCAGGGCGAGAGCCACCAGCAGCGAGCGGGTACGACGGAGCGGCACGCGCACAGCATGGACGCTCGCTCCGCGCGGCACCGGCATTTCGGCGATTCGGCGCCGTGGTGTCGCTCGCTGAGAGGATGAGGACGTGAAGGACGTCGTCATCCTCGGCTCGACCGGCTCGATCGGCACCCAGGCGCTCGACCTGGTCCGCGCCAACCCCGACCGCTTCCGCGTGGTCGGCCTGACCGCCGGCGGCAGCAACCCGGAGCTGTTCGCGCAGCAGGTCGCGGAGTTCGCGCCGCGCTTCCACGGGCTGGGGGAGGAGGCGAGCGTCGAGGCCGCGCAGCAGGAGTGCGACGTCGTCCTCAACGGCATCACGGGCGCGGTCGGGCTGCGACCGACACTGGCCGCGCTCGAAGCGGGCACGACGCTCGCGCTGGCCAACAAGGAGTCTCTCGTCATGGGCGGCGCGCTGGTGCTGGGCAAGGCCGAGCCCGGGCAGATCGTGCCGGTCGACTCGGAGCACAGCGCGCTCGCGCAGTGCCTGCGCGGCGGCACTCCCGACGAGGTACGGCGGCTGGTGCTCACCGCCAGCGGCGGCCCCTTCCGCGGCCGTACCCGCGCCGAGCTCGCCGACGTCACCCCCGAGCAGGCGATGGCCCACCCCACCTGGGACATGGGCCCGGTCATCACCATCAACTCCGCCACCTTGGTCAACAAGGGCCTGGAGGTGATCGAGGCGCACCTGCTGTTCGGCATCCCCTACGACCGGATCGAGGTCGTCGTGCACCCGACGAGCGTCGTCCACTCGATGGTCGAGTTCGTCGACGGCTCGACCCTGGTGCAGGCCAGCCCGCCGACCATGCTCATCCCGATCGCCCTCGGCCTGTCCTGGCCCGACCGGGTGCCCGACTCCGCGCCGCCGGTCGACTGGACCCGCCCGGAGACCTGGGAGTTCTTCCCACTCGACGACCAGGCCTTCCCCTCGGTCGCCCTGGCCCGTGAGGCGGGGCAGCGCGGCGGCACCGCCCCGGCCGTCTACAACGCCGCCAACGAGGTCGCGGTCGACGCCTTCCGGCGCGGCGAGCTGCCCTTCACCGGAATCGTCGACGTAGTCGCCAGCGCGGTAGCCGCCCACGACGTACGCTCGGATGAGCAGCTCTCCCTCGACGACGTGCTCGCCGCTGACGCGTGGGCCCGGGAGGCCGCCGCCCGCACCATCCGCGCCCCCCACTGATCGAGGACAGCGAACCAAAGCATGACCCCACTGCTCTATCTACTCGGCGTCCTCGTCTTCGCGACGGCGATCCTCGCGTCGATCGGACTGCACGAGCTGGGCCACATGATCCCGGCCAAGGCCTTCGGCGTGAAGGTCACCCAGTACTTCATCGGCTTCGGGCCGACGGTGTGGAGCAAGCAGGTCGGCGAGACCGAGTACGGCGTCAAGGCGATCCCGCTCGGCGGCTACGTCCGCATCGTCGGCATGTTCCCGCCGGCCGCCGTCGAGGTGGCCGACGAGGTCGAGATCGACGCCGACGGCAACCAGGTCGTCCGGGTCCGCAAGTCCGACACCGGCCTGTTCACCCAGCTCATCGCCGACGCGCGCGCCGCGGAGTACGAGACCGTGCGCCCCGAGGACGGCGACCGGCTCTTCTACAAGCTGCCGTGGTGGAAGCAGGTCATCGTGATGGGCGGCGGGCCGCTGGTCAACCTGGTCATCGCCTTCGTCATCTTCGTCAGCATCTTCGCGACCTACGGCAACGCGGGCGATCCGAAGACCGAGACCACGGTCCAGACGGTCAGCGCCTGCGTCCTCCAGCCGGAGGAGTCGGGCCGCACCTGCACCGACCAGGAGGTCGCCGAGCACCCGACGCCGGCCTACACGGCCGGGATCAAGGCGGGCGACCGGATGGTCTCCTTCAACGGCGTCGCCATCACCAGCTGGGCCCAGATGCAGAAGCTGGTCAAGGCCAACGGCACCGGTCAGGCGGTCGTGGTCGTCGAGCGCGCCGGCAAGCAGCTGACCTTCCACACCGAGACGACCGTCCGCCCGCCCGACCGCAAGGGTCAGAAGGTCGACAAGAAGGTCGGCTTCCTCGGCGTCATCCCCGAGAGCCACCCGACCACGGGCGGCGTCCTCTATACCGTCGACCAGATGGGCCACATGACCGTCGACGTCACCAAGGCGCTCGGCACCCTGCCGGTCAAGGTCTGGGGCGTCGCCAAGGCGATCGTCGGCGCCGCCCCCCGCGACCCGCTCGGCCCGGTGAGCATCGTCGGCGGTGGCCGACTTGCCGGCGAGGTCGCGTCCCACGACACGATCAGCGTCACCGACAAGGCGATCTCGCTGCTCCTGCTCATCGCCGGCTTCAACTTCTTCATCGGCATGCTCAACCTGGTGCCGCTGCTGCCGCTCGACGGCGGCCGGATCGCCACCGCTCTGTGGCAGGCGGTCCGGCGGGGCTGGGCCCGGCTGCGCCGGCTGCCCGACCCGGGCTATGTCGACGGCGCTCGGCTGCTGCCGGTCACCTACGTCGTCGCCGGCGCGCTGCTCATCATGGGCGTGGTCCTGATCGTCGGCGACATCGTGGTGCCCGTCCACCTCGAATCCTGATCCCACCCCTACGCCAACTAACCTGGATGCCATGACGTCGATCAGCCTGGGCATGCCCGCAGCTCCGCCGCCGGTGCTCGCCCCCCGTCGTACGACCCGCCAGATCCAGGTGGGCAAGGTCGGGGTCGGCAGCGACCACCCGATCTCGGTGCAGTCGATGACGACGACGCTCACCTCCGACGTCAACAGCACCCTCCAGCAGATCGCCGAGCTCACCGCCGCGGGCTGCGACATCGTCCGCGTCGCGTGCCCGAGCCAGGACGACGCCGACGCGCTTCCCGAGATCGCGCGCCACAGCCAGATCCCGGTGATCGCCGACATCCACTTCCAGCCGAAGTACGTCTTCGCCGCGATCGAGGCCGGCTGCGCCGCCGTCCGGGTCAACCCGGGCAACATCAAGAAGTTCGACGACCAGGTCAAGGAGATCGCGAAGGCGGCCCAGGACCACGGCACGTCGATCCGGATCGGCGTCAACGCCGGCTCGCTCGACAAGCGGCTGCTCGAGAAGTACGGCAAGGCCACGCCCGAGGCGCTCGTCGAGTCGGCGGTGTGGGAGGCCGGCCTGTTCGAGGAGCACGGCTTCCGCGACTTCAAGATCTCGGTCAAGCACAACGACCCGGTCGTCATGGTCCGTGCCTACGAGCTGCTCGCCGAGGCGGGCGACTGGCCGCTGCACCTCGGCGTGACCGAGGCCGGGCCGGCGTTCCAGGGCACGATCAAGTCGGCCACCGCCTTCGGTGCGCTCCTCTCGCGCGGCATCGGCGACACCATCCGGGTCTCGCTCTCGGCGCCGCCGGTCGAGGAGGTCAAGGTCGGCATCCAGATCCTGCAGTCGCTCAACCTGCGCCCGCGCAAGCTCGAGATCGTCTCCTGCCCGTCCTGTGGGCGCGCCCAGGTCGACGTCTACACGCTGGCCGAGCGGGTCACCGCCGGCCTCGACGGCCTCGAGGTCCCGCTGCGCGTCGCGGTCATGGGCTGCGTCGTCAACGGTCCCGGCGAGGCGCGCGAGGCCGACCTCGGCGTCGCTTCGGGCAACGGCAAGGGCCAGATCTTCGTCAAGGGCGAGGTCATCAAGACCGTCCCCGAGGCCGAGATCGTCGAGACCCTGATCGAGGAGGCGATGAAGATCGCCGAGACGATGGAGCCGGTCGACGGTGCGGAGCCGCAGGTCTCGGTCTCCTGACCTTCTCCCGCTCCACGCGTCGCAGGGCATAGGCTCCGAGGCGTGTTGACGACCCGGTCCGGCGTACGCCTGCTCTCGCGGGCGGACTTGGACGACTTCCTCGACCTGGCCCAGCAGGATCCGGTCGTCAACGTCTTCGCGGTCCACCGCGCCTGGTCGACCAACCTCGAGCCGCGCTGGCTCGGCGGCGAGATGTGGGGCCGGTTCGTCGACGGCCGGCTGGTCGCCGCCTGCCACGCGGGCGCCAACCTGGTGCCGATCCAGTGCGGACCGGCCGACGCCGAGGCCTTCGCGGAGCGGGCCCTGGCCCGACGCCGGATGGCCTCGACGATCGTCGGCCCGCAGGACGCCGTACGGCCGTTCTGGGACCGGGTCGAGTCGCACTGGGGGCGCCCTCGCGACGCCCGCTGGGACCAGCGGCACATGGTCATCACCGGTCCGCCCGCCGTCGCGCTCGACCCGCAGGTGCGCAACGGCGAGCAGGCCGACCTGCGCACGCTCTACCCGGCCTGCGTGGCGATGTACACCGAGGAGGTCGGCGTCTCGCCCGAGGCCAACGGCGGCGGCGACCTCTATCGCACCCGCGTGGCCCAGCTGGTCGGGCGCCGCTGGTCCTTCGTCCGGTACGACGGCGGCGAGCTCGTCTTCAAGGCCGAGGTCGCCTGCGCGAGCGCCGACGCCGCCCAGATCCAGGGCGTGTGGGTGCCGCCGCACCGCCGCAACCAGGGTTTCGCGACGGCGGGGATGGCGGCCGTCGTCGAGCAGGTGCGTGCGTCGATCGCGCCGACCGTGTCGCTCTACGTCAACGACTGGAACCACGCCGCGCGGGCGGCGTACGAGCGGGTCGGGTTCGTGGAGACGACCCGGTTCGCCACCGTGATGTTCTGAAGCATCGGGGTTACTGGTTCGCACCCGGCCGGACCGCCGCCGTAGGCTTCGCCCCGTGCTGATGCGGATGTCGACCCTGTTCGTTCGGACCCTGCGCGAGGACCCCTCCGACGCGGAGGTCCCGAGCCACCGGCTGCTGGTGCGCGCCGGCTACATCCGCCGCGCCGCGCCGGGCATCTACACCTGGCTGCCGCTCGGCCTGGCCGTGCTGCGCAAGATCGAGGGCATCGTCCGCGACGAGATGAACGCCATCGGCGCGCAGGAGGTCACCTTCCCCGCGCTGCTGCCGCGCGAGCCCTACGAGGCGACCGGTCGCTGGGCCGAGTACGGCGACAACATCTTCCGGCTCAAGGACCGCAAGGACGCCGACTACCTGCTCGGGCCCACGCACGAGGAGATGTTCACGCTCCTGGTCAAGGACATGTACTCGTCCTACAAGGACCTGCCGCTGAGCCTCTACCAGATCCAGACCAAGTACCGCGACGAGGCGCGGCCGCGCGCCGGCCTGCTGCGCGGTCGCGAGTTCACGATGAAGGACTCCTACTCCTTCGACGTCGACGACGCCGGCCTGGACGCGTCGTACCAGAAGCACCGCGAGGCCTACGTCCGGATCTTCGACCGGCTCGGCTTCGACTACGCCATCGTCAAGGCGACCGCCGGCGCGATGGGCGGCTCGAAGTCCGAGGAGTTCCTCGCCAAGGCCGCGGTCGGCGAGGACACCTACGTCCGCTGCACCCACTGCGACTACGCCGCCAACGTCGAGGCCGTCGAGGTCCGCCCGCCGGCCCCCGTGTCCTACGCCGGCGCACCTGCCGCGCACGTCGAGGACACCCCCGACACGCCCACGATCGACACCCTCGTCGACCACCTCAACGCGGCGTTCCCGCGCGACGACCGCCCCTGGACCGCCGGCGACACGCTCAAGAACGTGCTCGTCATGCTCAAGCACCCCGACGGCACGCGCGAGCCGCTCGCCATCGGCCTGCCCGGCGACCGCGAGGTCGACCAGAAGCGGCTCGAGGGCCAGCTCGAGCCGATCGAGGTCGAGCCCATGGACGAGACCGAGTTCGCCAAGCACCCGGCGCTCGTCAAGGGCTACATCGGGCCCGGCGTCCTGGGCGAGGAGGGCAAGTCCGGCATCCGCTACCTCGTCGACCCGCGCGTCGCCGAGGGCACCGCCTGGGTGACCGGCGCCGACGAGCCCGGCCGCCACGTCGTCGACCTGGTCGCCGGCCGCGACTTCACCGCCGACGGCACCATCGAGGCCGCCGACGTCCGCGACGGCGACGCCTGCCCCAACTGCACCGAGGGCACGCTGGAGTCCGCGCGCGGCATCGAGATGGGCCACGTCTTCCAGCTCGGCCGCAAGTACGCCGAGGCGCTCGACCTCAAGGTCCTCGACGAGAACGGCAAGCTGGTCGTCGTCACCATGGGCTCCTACGGCATCGGCGTCACCCGCGCGGTGGCCGCCATCGCCGAGAACACCCTCGACGAGATCGGCCTGTGCTGGCCGCGCGACGTCGCCCCCGCCGACGTCCACGTCGTGGCCGCCGGCAAGGAGGAGGCCGTGTTCGCGGCCGCCGAGGAGCTCGTCGCCGGCCTCACCGGCGCCGGCCTCGACGTCATCTACGACGACCGCGCGGGCAAGATCAGCCCCGGCGTGAAGTTCAAGGACGCCGAGCTGATCGGCGTCCCGACCATCGTCACGGTGGGCCGGGGTGTCGCCGACGGCGTCATCGAGGTCAAGGACCGCCGTACCGGCGAGCGTCAGGAGGTCGCGCTCGACGGCGCGGCCGCCGCGATCGCCGCGCTGGTGCGCGGCTGAGGGTGACCCGGGTCGCGCCGCCTGTCGGCGGCGCACCCTAGCCTTCGGGCATGACGATCGACGCGGTGCTCTTCGACTGGGGCGGGACGCTGACCGCCTGGCACGACATCGACTTCCACGCGGAGTCGCTGGCCCTGGCACAGGCCGTGCTGACCACCCCCGACACCTCAGACGACCACCACGCGTTCGCCGCGCGGCTGCACGAGGCCGGCAGTGTGATCTGGGGGCGCAGCCGCGACCACCAGGAGAGCGCGACGATCGGCGACCTGTTCTCGGTCGCCGGGCTCGACCACGACGCCGAGCTGCTCGACGCCTACTACGCGTTCTGGGAGCCGCACACGCTCACCGACCCCGAGGTCCGGCCGCTCTTCACCTGGCTGCGCGAGCAGGGGATCAAGGTCGGCATCCTGTCCAACACGATCTGGCCGCGGGAGTGGCACCGCGGCTACTTCGAGCGCGACGGCGTCCTCGACCTCATCGACGGCGACGTCTACACCAGCGAGATCCCGTGGACGAAGCCGTCGCCGCGCGCCTTCGAGGCCGCCATGGACGCCGTCGGCGCCACCGACCCGGCGCGCTGCGTCTACGTCGGCGACCGCCTCTACGACGACATCTGGGGCGCCCACAACGCCGGGCTGCGTGCCATCCACATCCCGCACAGCGCCATCCCGGCCGACCAGATCGGCCACACCGAGGGCGACCCGGACGCCGTCGCGCAGCGCCTCTCCGACCTGCCCGACATCCTCGCCGGCTGGCGCTGACCTTCCCAGGGCTGCGTACCTGCGACATGGCGTCGCGGTTGCAGGTTTGTGCACTGCACATTTATGAGGATCGGAGTTGCGGGCACGGGTGGGCGTTCTGTTGCATGATTGTGCACACGGTGACGGTGAGCCCCACCTCTCCCCTCACCCGATGACCGTTGTCCCCGGTCACCAGCGGTTCGCGACCCCGGCTTCGGGGGACGTCTCGGGAGTTCCCCGGATGTCGAGGTCGCGAACCGCTGGCGTTTTTGCCCTCACCTCGGTAGCCCCCTCAGCCGGCGCTGCGGCCGGCCGTCGTCACAGGCCCGGCAGCCGGTCCGGCGACGCGCCGAACCCCAGCTCGCGCACGGCGGCGTCGAGCAGCGCGGCGATCGCCCACGCGCGGGTGTCGTCGGCGGTGCTTGCCACCAGGTAGGCGTAGGTCTTGGCGGCCGAGCCCTCCAGCGCGCGGGCGCGGGTGGTGACGAGCGCGGGCGTGCTCAGGTCGGCGGGGAGCTCGTAGCCCGGCTCGGCGGCGACCGGTACGGCGCCCGCGGCGCGGACCATCGCGATCAGCTCGTCACGTCGCGTCCGGTGCAGCGTGTACGACGCCGTGAGGCTCGCGTACAGCGTCGGGGTGCGCGACTGGGAGGTCTGCGCGCCGAGCGCGCCGTACACGAAGACGGCGGCGTGCTCGGCGGCCAGCGTCAGCTGGAGGGCGTCGACGGCGGTCATCCCAGGACCGCCCGCTGCTGGGCGACGGCGGCGGCCATCGAGGCGAGGAGCTGGGCGAGCGCGCCGCTCTGGGCCGACTGGGCGGCGGCGACGAGCTGGTTCTGCAGGCCGGCCTCGGCGGCGAGGAGCTGGTTGCGGGCGGGGCCGCGGCCCGCGGCGACCTTCGGCGACTGCGTGCCGGAGGCGGGAGTGCCGCCGAGCTCGCGGACGTGGGCGTCGTGCAGGCGGGCGAGGCGGGCGCCGATCCGGGCGAGGGCCGGCACCTGGGTGCCGACCTGTGTGGCGAGCGCGGCCGTCGTCGACAGGACCGCGACGACCTTGTCGACGAGGGCGCTGTCGGCGTCGTCGGCGGGTGCGGTGGGGGAGACGGTGGCGCCCGGCGCGGGCGACACGCCCGAGTCCAAGCTGTCGCCGATCAGCCGGTCGACCGCGTCGCAGCCGGTCACGGCGAGCGCCAGGCCTCCGAGTCCGCCGGCGACGACGAGGCGCCGGGAGGCAGGGGTGAGGGGCGCGGGCACGCGGTGACCCTACCGGGCCGGGTATCGTGGTCCCCGCACAGCCACAACAGGACACGGGGAGGACTCGGATGGGTACTCATTCCGCTCAGGGAGCGACAGTCGAGCGGATCGAGCAGGTCCTCGTCGCCCCGCTGGCCGAGCTGGGCCTCGACCTCGAAGCCGTGGAGCTGACGCCGGCCGGCAAGCGCCGCGTCCTGCGCGTCGCCCTCGATGCCGACGGCGGGCTCTCGCTCGACGACGTCGCCGCGGCGACGAAGGTCATCGACCGCGTGCTCGAGGACGACGGCCCCGACGGCGGCAGCAAGGCGATGGGACAGCAGCCCTACACGCTCGAGGTCACCTCGCGCGGCGTCGACCGGCCGCTGACACTGCCCCGCCACTGGCGGCGCAACGAGGGCCGCCTGGTCAAGCTGGTCCGCGAGGACGGCGAGCAGTCCGCCGAGCTGGTCGGCCGGATCGGCGCCAGCGACGACGAGGGCGTGACCCTCGACGTGGCGGGCAGCGAGGTCCGGGTGCCCTACGGCGAGGTGCGCAAGGCACTGGTGCAGATCGAGTTCAACCGCAAAGACAAGGACGCCGACTGATGGACATCGACCTCAGCATCCTCCGCACGCTGGAGCGCGAGAAGGAGATCAAGTTCGACGTCCTCGTCGAGGCGATCGAGCAGGCGCTGCTCACGGCGTACCACAAGACCGAGGGCTCGGTCGCGCACGCGCGGGTCGAGCTCAACCGCAAGACCGGGCACGTCACGGTGCTGGCCACCGAGGTCGACGCCGAGGGCAACAAGGTCGGCGAGTACGACGACACGCCCGACGGCTTCGGCCGGATCGCGGCCACGACCGCGAAGCAGATCATGCTGCAGCGGCTGCGCGACGCCGAGGACGAGATCAAGTTCGGTGAGTTCTCCGGCAAGGAGGGCGACATCATTTCAGGCGTGATCCAGCAGGGTCGCAACCCCGACGACGTCCTCGTCGACCTCGGCAAGATCGAGGCGCAGCTGCCCGCCAGCGAGCGGGTCCCCGGTGAGGACTACAGCCACGGCACCCGCATCAAGTGCCTCGTGGTGTCGGTCCGCAAGGGCATGCGCGGCCCGCAGATCACGCTGTCGCGCTCGCACCCGAGCCTGGTCAAGAAGCTCTTCGCGCTCGAGGTCCCCGAGATCGCCGACGGCACCGTCGAGATCTCCGCGATCGCCCGCGAGGCCGGTCACCGCACCAAGATCGCGGTCCGCTCCACCGTCTCCGGCGTCAACGCCAAGGGCGCCTGCATCGGCCCGATGGGCCAGCGGGTGCGCAACGTGATGTCCGAGCTCGGCGGCGAGAAGATCGACATCGTCGACTGGTCCGACGACCCGGCCACCCTGGTCGCCAACGCGCTGTCCCCGGCGCAGGTGCAGTCGGTCACCGTCGTCGACGCCGCAGCGCGCTCGGCGCGGGTCGTCGTCCCCGACTTCCAGCTCTCGCTGGCGATCGGCAAGGAGGGCCAGAACGCCCGCCTCGCCGCGCGGCTCACCGGCTGGCGGATCGACATCCACTCCGACGAAGAAGACTGAGCGGAACCGAACGCCGGGCCGTGCCGTCACTGAGGCATGGTCCGGCTCCCGGCGCTCGGCGTCGTCCTGCTCGCGCTCGTCCTCTCCGCCTGCGGCGCGGAGCCGTCCGAGCCACGCGCGCGCTCGGCTGACTGGACCAGCCAGCGGCTCGCCGGCAAGGTCGGTGACGACCAGCAGGCGCTGATGACTGCGGACGGCGACGACGTCCTGGTGCTGCTCGTCTCGGGCGAGGGCGTCGTCCAGCCGCACCTGTCGGTCGACGGCGCCCGGTTCGAGGCGGGGCAGCCGGTCGCGACCGGGCTGCCCGACCTGGTCCAGCTCGGCGGGCCCGTCCGGCGCGCCGACGGCGGCTGGCTCGCGGTCGGCTCGGGCGGACCGGACATCGCGCCCGTCGTCCTGCGCAGCGACGACGGCCTGCACTGGACCGCCACCCGGCCGCAAGGCTTCGCCCACCCGGTCGACGTCGCCGGCCTCGTCGCCACGCCCGACGGCGCCGCCGTGGTCGGGGCCTACCGGACCGCAGCCGACCCGGGCATGGGTGGCTTCCGGGCGCAGGCCTGGACGACGACCGACGGCGCCGCGTTCACCGAGGTGGAGCTGCCGGGCGTGCCCGCCGTACAGGGCTATCGGACCGAGTCGTGGGTGTCGCAGATCGCGGTCGTCGGCGGCGGTGACCTGCTCGCGACCGGTCGCGTCGGCCGGGACGCGCGTGCCTGGCGATCGGACGACGGCGGCGCGACCTGGACGGGCGTCGACGACCCCGTCCTCGGCCAGGCGTACGACGTGACCGGGCTCGTCGCCGACGGTGACCGCGTCGTCGCCACGGTGACCGGACGCGACCACGTGACGCTGACCTCCGCCGACGGCGGCCGCACCTGGCGGGGGAGCGACGCGCTCCCGGCCGCGGAGGAGGACTCCGGCCGGTCGACGCTGTGGCAGGCCGGCACCCGGGTGCTGACCCTGCGCGACTCGGTCGCCGCCGGCGTCGACTGGAGCAGCCCCGAGGTCTGCTACGCCGACCTCGCCCAGTGCGGACAGCAGCCGCCGGCCCACCTCCTCGTGAGCGACGACGGCGAGCGGTGGCGGGCCGCCGACAGCCCGCCGACGGCGTGGCTCGACGACGTCGTCGGCACCGCCGACGGCCGGGTGCTCGTCCTGCGCCGTGAGCGCGGCGGCGTCCTGGTCGGCACCTGGCCCGCCGGCCGGCCGCTGCGAGCCGCGCCCGACGACGCCCGCCCGAGGACCGTCGACCTGGTGACCCTGCCGCGCGACGCCAAGCCGGAGGTCGGCGTCCGCTATGCCGCGCCGCTGTTCACCCACTGCGGCATCTCCCGCATCGTCTTCGGCGCCACGTGGTGGCAGCGCACCGACGACGGCCCCGACTACGAGACCGGCGCCGGCGACGAACCGATCCCGGGCTGGCCGATCCCGCGCGGGGGCGGCGATGTCTACGGCTTCGCGACCCTCGGGGCCGACGGCACGCTGACCTACGCCGACGCCGACGGGACCGTCCTCGCGACGTACCAACCGGCCGCCGAGGGCTTCGGGTGTGACTGATCTCGCTCGGCGAGCCGGTCCCGGTTCGTGATCTCCACCGCCCGGGCGGTAGAGTTGCCCCTCGGTGGCACGCCGACTGAATTCCCCTGCTCGCTCTGACGATCCCTCGCTCGAGGGCCCCGTCCGGACCTGCATCGGATGCCGTAAGCGGGCCGCCAGAAGCGAGTTGTTGCGGGTGACCGCCGGCTCGGGGCCCGACGGCCGCACGGTCGCCGTCCCCGATCCTGACGGCACCGCGCCGGGACGTGGAGCGCACGTGCACCCCACGACCGGTTGCTACGACCTCGCGGTGCGGCGGAAGGCCTTCTCCCGCGCGCTCCGGCTCACGCCGGGCGCGGGTGGCTTCTCCAGCGCGCCGGTGGGGGACTACGTCGCCTCGCTGATCGATCCGACCGAACCCGTCAACAGAGACTGGAGCAACAGCTCATGAGCACTCGATGAGTACCTCGCGATGAGCCAGTTCGTTCTGCTGCACCACCCGTCAACGGTCTGAGATCCCCGGCTTGGGTCTTGGGCCAGAAGGAGAAACGTGGCCAAGACCCGAGTTTCCGAACTCGCTAAGAAGTACGGCATCAAGAGCGCCGACGCGCTCAAGATGCTCAATGACATCGGAGAGTTCGCCAAGACGGCGTCCTCGAGCATCGAGCTTCCCGCTGTGAAGAAGTTCGAGGCGACCTACGGCGCCGAGCTTCTCTCGAAGATGAAGCCGGGCGACGCCGCGGCCGCCGAGGCGCCCGCGAAGCCTGCTGCTCCCAAGCCCGCACCGGCCAAGAAGGCCGCGCCCGCCCCCGCTCCGGAGGCGCCCG
>NZ_BAABAC010000024.1:59637-76517 GCF_039537225.1 Nocardioides ginsengisoli | reverse complement strand
CCCGCCACCCCCGGCCCCCGGCCGGGTCCGCGTCCGGGTCCCAAGGCCGCGCCGGCTCCCGAGCCGGCCGCTCCGGCCGAGCCCGAGCAGCCTGCCACCGCGGCTGCGGCGCCGGAGGCTCCGGCCAAGCCCGCCACCCCCGGCCCCAAGCCCCCGACGCCCAAGGCTCCGGCCCCGCGTCCGGTCGGCAAGCCGGGTGGCACCCCGCGTCCGGGCAACAACCCGTTCGCGCCCAGCCAGGGCATGGGACGTCGTCCCGCCCCGCCGCCGCGTGAGGGCGAGGCCGGTCCGGCCGGCCCGCGTCCGCCGGCCGGCGCCGGTGGTCCGCGTCCCGGCGGCATGCCGCGCCCCAACCCGGCGATGATGCCGAAGTCCCCGGCCGCCTTCGGCTCGGGCCCCGGCGCCCGTCGTCCCGGCGGTGGCCCCGGTGGCCCCGGCCGTCCGGGTGGTCCCGGTCGTGCGGGTGCTCCGGGCCGTGGTGGCGCCGGTGCCGGCGCGCCCGGTGCGGGTCGTCCCGGTGGCGGTGGCTTCGGCCCCGCCGGCGGTGGTCGTCCCGGTGGCGGCGGTCGTCCCGGCCAGCGTGGCCAGACCCAGGGCGCCTTCGGTCGTCCGGGTGGTCCCGCGCGCCGCGGGCGCAAGTCGAAGCGGGCGCGTCGTCAGGAGTTCGAGGCCATGGAGGCCCCGACGATCGGCGGCATGCGGGTCCGCAAGGGCAACGGCGAGACGATCCGTCTCGCCCGTGGCTCCTCGCTGACCGACTTCGCCGAGAAGATCGGCGTCGACGCGGCCTCGCTGGTGCAGATGCTGTTCCACCTCGGTGAGATGGTGACCGCCACCCAGTCGGTGGGCGACGAGACGCTGGAGCTGCTCGGCGACGAGCTCAACTACGTCGTCGAGGTCGTCTCCCCGGAGGACGAGGACCGCGAGCTGCTCGAGTCGTTCGACATCGAGTTCGGCGCCGACGAGGGCGGCGAGGAGGACCTCGTGGTCCGCCCGCCGGTCGTGACCGTCATGGGTCACGTCGACCACGGTAAGACCAAGCTCCTCGACGCGCTGCGCAACGCCAACGTCGTCGCGGGCGAGGCCGGTGGCATCACCCAGCACATCGGTGCCTACCAGGTGCACACCGACGTCGACGGCGAGGACCGCCGGATCACCTTCATCGACACCCCGGGTCACGAGGCGTTCACCGCCATGCGTGCCCGTGGTGCACAGGCGACCGACATCGCCGTCCTGGTGGTCGCGGCCGACGACGGCGTCATGCCGCAGACGGTCGAGGCGCTCAACCACGCCAAGGCGGCCAACGTGCCGATCGTGGTCGCGGTCAACAAGATCGACAAGGAGTCGGCCGACCCGACCAAGGTCCGCGGCCAGCTGTCCGAGTACGGCCTGGTGCCCGAGGAGTACGGCGGCGACGCGATGTTCGTCGACGTCTCGGCCAAGGCCGGCCTCAACCTCGACAAGCTGCTCGAGGCGATCGTGCTCACCGCCGACGCGTCGCTCGACCTGCGCGCCAACCCCAACCAGGACGCCCAGGGCCTCGTGGTCGAGGCTCACCTCGACCGCGGTCGCGGTCCGGTGGCGACCGTCCTGGTCCAGCGCGGCACGCTGAAGGTCGGCGACTCGATCGTCGCCGGTCCGGCCCACGGCCGCGTCCGGGCGATGCTCGACGAGCACGGCAACGAGCTCGAGGTGGCCGACCCGGCCCGTCCCGCGATGGTGCTCGGCCTCTCGTCCGTCCCGGGCGCCGGCCAGAACTTCATCGTGGTCGAGGACGACCGGATGGCCCGCCAGATCGCTGAGAAGCGTGAGGCGCGCGAGCGGGCGGCCATGCAGGCCAAGCGCCGGATCCGTCGTACGCTCGAGGACTTCATGGCCTCCATGGAGAAGGGCGAGAGCCAGGAGCTCAACCTCATCCTCAAGGGCGACGTGTCCGGTTCGGTCGAGGCCCTCGAGGACGCGCTGGCGCAGATCGACGTCGGCGAGGAGGTCAGCCTCCGGGTCATCGACCGCGGTGTCGGTGCGATCACCGAGACCAACGTCGACCTCGCGGCCGCCTCCGACGCCATCATCATCGGCTTCAACGTCCGCCCGCAGGGCAAGGCGGGGCAGATGGCCGAGAAGGAAGGCGTCGAGATCCGCTACTACTCGGTCATCTACCAGGCGATCGAGGAGATCGAGGCGGCCCTCAAGGGCATGCTCAAGCCGGAGTACGAGGAGCACGCTCTCGGTCAGGCGGAGATCCGTGCGATCTTCCGCTCGTCCAAGATCGGCAACATCGCCGGCTGCATGGTCATCAACGGTGTCATCCGCCGCAACGCCAAGGTGCGCGTGCTGCGCGACGGCGCCGTGGTGGCCGACAACCTCGACCTCGCCTCGCTCAAGCGGGAGAAGGACGACGCGTCCGAGGTCCGGGAAGGCTTCGAGTGCGGTCTCGTGCTCAGGAACTTCCAGGACATCAAGGAGGGCGACATCGTCGAGGCCTTCGAGATGCGGGAGATCCCGCGCGCCTGACGGCGCTTGCCGGCTTCGCCGGCGAACGGCGTCGAGCTCGCTTCGCTCGCGCTGCTTGTTGTTCCGCCCGGCCCAGGCTCGCTTCGCGAGCGGGTCGGGCGGTCAACGTTGCTCGCTGGCGCTCGCTTCCGTTGAGGACGCGGGCGCCGGCGCGGTTCTACTGATAGGAAACAGACATGGTCAGCCCGCGCGTACGCAAGATCGCCGACCGCATCCAGGTGATCGTCGCCGAGATGCTCGAGCGTCGGATCAAGGACCCGCGGCTCGGGTTCGTCACCGTGACCGAGGTCCGGCTCACCGGCGACGCCCAGAACGCCACCATCTACTACACCGTCCTCGGCGAGCACGCCGACCAGCAGGCGACCGCCACGGCGCTGGAGTCGGCCAAGGGCCTGCTCCGCTCCGAGGTCGGCAAGCAGCTCGGCATGCGGCACGTGCCGGCGCTCGCCTTCGAGTTCGACGGCGTCCCGGAGACCGCGCGTCACCTCGACGAGGTGCTCGCGCGCGCCAAGGAGGCCGACGCGGCGGTGGCCGCGGCCCGTGAGGGTGCGGCGCCGGCCGGCGAGGCCGACCCGTACAAGAAGCCGCGCGAGGTCGTCGACGAAGAGGCCGAGGACGTCGAGTGACGTCCTCGTCGACCGCTCCGTCGGGGCTGGTCGTCGTCGACAAGCCCGGCGGGATGACGTCGCACGCCGTCGTCTCCCGGGTACGACGTGCCCTCGGCACCCGCAAGGTCGGCCACGCCGGCACGCTCGACCCGATGGCGACCGGTGTCCTCGTGCTCGGGTCCGAGCGGGCGACCCGCCTGCTGGGCCACCTGATGCTCACCGAGAAGACCTACTCGGCGACCGTGCGGCTGGGGCAGAGCACCCACACCGACGACGCCGAGGGTGAGACGACGGCGACCGCGTCGGCCGCCCACCTCACCGAGGACGACGTCCGCACCGCCCTCGCCGCCTTCCGGGGCGAGATCTCGCAGGTCCCCTCGACGGTCTCGGCGATCAAGGTCGACGGCAAGCGCGCCTACGCCCGCGCCCGCGCGGGCGAGGAGGTCGAGCTGAAGTCGCGGCCGGTGACGATCCACGAGATCACGGCCGACAACGTCCGCCACGAGGGCGAGCTGCTCGACCTCGACATCGTGGTCCGCTGCTCCAGCGGCACCTACATCCGCGCCATCGCCCGCGACCTCGGCACCGCGCTCGGCGTCGGCGGCCACCTCACGGCACTGCGCCGCCACGCCGTCGGCCCGTTCACGCTCGCCGAGGCCAACACCGACCTCGAGCACCTGGTCGTCACGCCGATCGCGGACGCCGCGCGCGCGTGCTTCCCGGCGATCGACCTCGACGCCGAGCAGGCGCAGGCGGTCCGCTACGGGCGGCCGCTGCCGATCCGGCTCGACGCGCTGAGCGCCGTCTTCGACCCGTCGGGGGAGTTCCTGGCGCTCTACCGGCCCGACGGCGACGGCGAGCAGGCGCGGCCGGAGGCCGTCTTCGTCGGCTGACCGGGCCCTGTCGACACTGCTCGCGACACCGCGGGTGCGGAGCGAGGGCCCGGATGTGGGAGAGTTGCCGCCGTGCGAGTGTGGCGCGACCTGTCCGATGTGCCGAGCGATCTCGGCCGCACGGTGGTGACGATCGGGAACTTCGACGGCATGCACCTGGGGCACCAGCACGTCGTACGACGGGCGCGCGAGGTCGCCGGCGAGGTCGGCGTCGACCATGTCGTCGCGGTGACCTTCGACCCGCACCCGATCGCGGTGCTGCGGCCCGAGCACGCGCCACCGACGCTGACCACGATCGACGACCGGCTCCGGCTGCTGGGGGAGGCGGGCGTCGACGACGTCCTCGTCATCCCGTTCTCCCGCGAGGTGGCCTCGTGGCCGCCTCAGGAGTTCATCGAGCGGATCCTCCTCGACGCGCTGCACGTCAAGGCGGTCGTCGTGGGCGCGAACTTCCGGTTCGGCAACCGCGCGGCCGGCGACTGCAACCTGCTGCGCGCGGCCGGCGCCGAGCACGACTTCGTGCTCGAGGAGGTCAGCCTCGACGGCGGGCCCCAGGTGTGGTCGTCGACGTACGTCCGGACCTGCCTGGCCACCGGCGACGTCGCCGGGGCCGCGGAGGCGCTGGGCCGCTCGTTCACCACGCACGGCGTGGTCGTCGAGGGCGACAAGCGCGGGCGCGAGCTGGGCTACCCGACGGCCAATGTGCCGGTGCGGGCGGGCGCCGCGGTGCCCGCCGACGGCGTCTACGCCGGGCGGCTGACCGTGCTCGACGGCCCCGACGCCGGCACGACGTACCCGGCCGCGATCAGCGTCGGCACCAACCCGACCTTCGCGGGGGAGCGGGAGAGCCGGGTCGAGTCCTACGTCCTCGACCGCAGCGATCTCGACCTGTACGGCCGGGAGGTCCAGGTGGAGTTCGTCGAGCGGCTGCGCGGGATGGTCCGCTTCGACTCGGTCGAGGCCCTGCTGGTCGCGATGGCCGACGACGTCGACCGGGCGCGGACGCTCCTCGCGGGCTGAGCCGGTCTGATGCCCGAGGCACGATCGGATCTCGCCGCCGCGGAGCGGTGGTTCGTCGACCACGGCCTGCCCTATTTCGTCGATGACTACCGCGCCGCCGTCGCCCGCGGCCTGCGCCGGCCCCGGCTGGTGCCGGTCCTGTCGGCGGCCCTGCTCGTGGGCGCGGTCGCCGGCGTCGCCTCCGGGCTGTGGCTGGGCGCCGCGACCGGTCTGGGCGCGGGGCTGACGGCGGCGGGCGTCGTCCTCGCCGTCTACGCGGTCGCGACCCTGCGGGCCTGGCTGATCGTCGGCTGGGCGGTACGGCGGACCTTCCGTTCGCTCGGCCTGATGCTGCCGCTGGTGACCCGCGCCCTGCCGCTGCTCCTGCTCTTCATCACCTTCCTCTTCATCAACACCGAGGTCTGGCAGGTCGCCGCCAGTCTCGACGGCGGCGTGCTGTGGGTGGCGGTGCTGCTGTTCGCGGCGATCGCCGTCGGCTTCCTGCTCACCCGGCTGCCCGAGGAGCTCGACAGCGTCGACGACGAGGTCGAGGGCGCGCAGCTGATCGAGGCGTGCACCGGGACCCCGCTCGAGTCCGCGGCCCGCCGGATCGCGGCGAAGGTCGACAAGGTCGGTGCGGTCGACGCCGAGGTGAGCGGGCTGCAGAAGGCCAACCTGGTGCTGGTCCTGCTCGTGGCCCAGGTGGTGCAGGTGCTGCTGCTCGCGCTCGCCGTCTTCGCGTTCTTCATCGTCTTCGGCGTGGTCGCCATGGAGCCGTCGGTGCTGCACCTGTGGCTCACCCACCCGGTGCAGCCGATCGACGGACCGATCGGCGACCTCTTCGGCGAGCGGCTGAGCCTCGAGCTGCTGCGGGTGTCGACCTTCCTCGCGGCGTTCAGCGGCCTGTACTTCACGGTGTACGCCGTCACCGATGAGCTCTACCGGCGGCAGTTCTTCTCGACCGTGATCCGCGAGCTCGAGCGCGCGGTCAGCGCCCGTGTGGCCTACCGCTTCCTGCGCGACGCGGAGCAGTCGTGAGCATCCCGGTCGTGCTCGACAGCGACGCCGAGACCGACGACGCGATCGCGATCCTGCTCGCCGCCCGCCATCCGGGGCTCGACCTGCTCGGTGTCTCGACGGCGTCCGCCGAGGAGGCCGCAAGGCTGCGGGAGATGACGGCCGTCGTGGGCGACGTCGGCGTCCACGTGGGCGTCGACTGGCTGCGGGAGACGCTGACAGCGGCGGCCGAGCCGGTCACGCTCGTCACCACCGGGCCGCTCACCCATGTCGCCGCCGCGCTGGCCGCCGACCGCTCCCTGGCGCGCGCCGTACGACGGCTGGTCGTCCTCGGCGGCGCGCACCGCGAGCCGGGCGTCACCGCCCATGCGGAGCGCAACATCTGGTCCGATCCCGATGCCGCGGCCGCCGTCCTCACCGCGCCCTTCCGCGACGTGCTGCTGGTGACCGCCGACGCCACCGCCTCGGTCGCGCTCGACGACGCCGACCTGGCCCGGCTGCGCGCGCTCGGCACCCCGGTCGCGCGGGCCGCGGCCGACCTGGCGGCGACCCGCCTCGACCGTGGCGCCCGCGTGCACGACCCGCTGGCGGTCGCCGCCCTGCTCGACCCGGGCCTGCTCACCACGCTGCGCGCGGCGGTCCGGGTGGAGCGCTCCGACCCGGAGACCTACGGCGCGACCCGCTTCGCCGCCGAGCTCGACGAGAAGCAGGGCCGCGCCACGGTCGCCGTACGCGCCGACAAGCGGCGGTACGTCGACCTGCTGCGCGCCGCGTTCAGCTGACGGTCGCCGGCATCGGGATGTTCTCGGCCGGCGGGTTCGCCGTCCGGCGCGCCCAGGCGTAGTAGAGGCCGGCGGTGACGACGAGGCCGACGATCCAGGAGATGTCGGTGCCGCCGAGGGCGTCGGTCACCGGGCCGGTGTAGAGCTTCTGAGCGAGGAACGGGATCTGGACGACCACGCCGACGACATAGGTCACCAGGGCGGTGGCGTTCCAGCGCCCGTAGCGGCCGTTGGGGTCGTAGAGCGCGGGGATGTCGACCCGCTCCTTGGAGATCAGGTAGAAGTCGACCAGGTTGATCGCGCTCCACGGCGTGAACACCATGAGCAGCACGAGCACGAAGTTCTTGAAGTTGTCGAGGAAGTCGGCCGAGGCGAACAGGGCGACGCCCACCGAGGTGGCGAGGAAGAGCGAGATCAGCAGGACGCGGGTGAGTTGCGAGACCTGGCTGCGGCGGGTGAAGCCCGAGGCGGTGGTCAGGATCGTCATGAAGCCGCCGTAGGCGTTGAGGCAGTTGACCGCGAGCTTGCCGCACACGATGACCAGGTAGATCACCAGCGCGACGAAGCCGCCGCCCGCGAGGTCGCCCATGAAGCCCACCTGGTTGGCGAGGAAGCCGCCGCCGGCCGCGGCCGGGATGGACGCCACGATCGCGCCGAGCGTCATCGACCACTGCGAGCCCAGGACGCTGCCCAGGAAGGTCGCCCAGAAGGTGGTCCGGGCGGGGGTGTCGGCGGGCAGGTAGCGCGAGTAGTCGGCGACGTACGGGCCGAAGGTCAGCTGCCAGCCGGCGCCGAGCGAGACGGCGAGCAGGAAGGTGACGATGTCGAAGCCCTTGGTGCCGAAGAAGCTGGTGACGTCGTAGTCGGCGAGGATCTTGATGCCGAGGTAGCCGAAGCCGAGGATGCCGACGACGGTCGACAGCCGGCCGAGCATGTGGATGTAGCGGTAGCCGAGCGTGGCGACGACGGCGGTCAGCGCCCCGAAGAGCACGATGCCGAGCTTGGGCGCGTCGAGGTGCAGGCCCTTGCTGAGCGCCTGGCCGGCCAGGACGCTGCCCGTCGCGGCGAAGCCGAGGTACATGACGACGACGAGCACGAGCGGGATCGCGGCGCCGAAGACGCCGAACTGCGCGCGCGAGGAGATCATCTGCGGCAGGCCGAGCTTGGGGCCCTGCGCCGAGTGCAGCGCCATCACCGCGCCGCCGAGGACGTTGCCGATCAGCAGGCCGATGATCGCCCAGAGCGCGTCGGCGCCGAAGACGACCGCGAGCGCGCCGTCGACGATGGCCGTGATCTGCAGGTTCGCGCCGAACCACAGTGTGAACTGGCTGAGCGGTGTGCCGTGGCGCTCGTCGTCGGGTACGACGTCGATCGTGCGGCGCTCGATTCCCCGGGGCTGGGCTGTGGCCATCTCGTTCTCCCTCTCTCCTGGGGGCGCAACGATGTGACCCCCCTCTCCCATTGCATGCCGCCGACCTGCGTCGGCGATAGTCTCGCCGAGGTGAATGCGTCTGGGATCCCAGACGGATCTCTCGCCAAAGCGCGCCCTGCGGATGCGACGCAGGGCGGCTTAGGGTGGTGCGCGTGTCCTCGGTGCCGGCGGCGGAGCAGACCCTGGCGATCCTGCGCTTCCTCGCGGGCCAGGCGAACCCGGTCCCGGCCGGCGCGATCGCCCGGGCGCTCGGCATCCCGCGCTCGACGACGTACCACCTGCTGTCGACGATGGCGGCGAGCCGGTTCGTCGTGCACTACCCGGAGCAGCGGACCTACGGGCTCGGGCTGACGGCCTACGAGCTCGGCAGCGGCTACGTCCGGCAGGCGCCGCTGCAGCGGCTGGCCCGGCAGCCGATGGCGGCGCTGTCGGACGCCTGTGGCAACACCGCGCACCTCACCGTCCTCGTCGGCCGCGAGGTGGTCTACGTGATCGAGGAGCGGGCGTCGGGGCACGCGATGCTGATCACCGACGTCGGCGTCCGGCTCAGCGCGCACGGCACCGCGAGCGGCCGGGCGATGCTGGCCGCGCTGCCGACCCAGCAGGTCCGGGCCCTGTACGGCGACCGCGCGGCCTTCGAGACGAGCCCGGCCTCGCGACTGCGGTCGCTGTCGGCGCTGCAGCGCGCCCTGGTCGACGTACGGCGGGACGGGTTCGCGCGCGAGGACGGCGAGGTCACCGTGGGCCTGTCGTCGGTGGCGGTCGCGGTCACCGATCCGGCCGGCTACCCGCTGGCCGCGATCGCGGTCACCTTCGTCGCGGCCAGCACGACCCCGGAGGCCGTGGCCGAGATCCTGGCGCACGTGCGGGACACGGCGGCCGTGCTCCGGCTGCGGCTCACGGGGCAGAGCGTCCTACCGTGACCTACTAAGTCAAGTAGATAACTTGTGTTAGCGTCGGGGGATGACCTCGCACGCTCTCCGTCGTCGCTCGGTCCTCGGGCTTCCGGCCGCCGGCCTCGCCGGCGCGGCCCTCGCCCACGTGGGGCCGCTCGCAGGCCGCGCCGACGCCGGCGCTCCGGCGATCCTCAAGCCGCTGCCGGCCGACCGGTTCATCGACTACGGCTCCAACGCCGAGACGCGATGGGAGTCGGTCGACCCGCACCGCTACCTCACGCCCCAGTCGGACCTGTTCGTGCGCAACCACACGCGCACGCCGCGGATCGACGCGGCGTCGTACCGGCTGCGGGTGTTCGGCGACGGGCTCGCCGACCCGGCCGGTGTGACGCTCGGCCTGGCGGACCTGCGGCAGCTGCCCTCCGTCGAGGTGACCTCGGTCCACGAGTGCACCGGCAACGGCCGCAGCTTCTTCGACACCCAGCAGGGCACGAAGGCGGGCGGCACGCCGTGGACGCTCGGCGCCGTCGGCACCGTCACGTGGCAGGGCGTGCGACTGCGCGACGTGCTGCGCCGGGCCGGGCTGCGCGCCGACGCAGTGTCCGTGCAGGGTGCGGGCCTCGACGACGAGTACGTCGACAAGGGCGAGAACCTGGGCCGGGTGCGGCGTCCGTTCCCCATCGCGAAGGCGCTCGACGACGCGCTGCTCGCGTGGGGCGCCAACGGCGAGCCGCTGCTCCCCGACCACGGCTACCCGCTGCGCCTGGTCCTGCCGGGCTGGGTGGGCATCGCCAGCATCAAGTGGCTCGGCGAGCTCGAGGTGTCGAGGTCCGAGCTGACCTCACCGTGGAACACGCGCTGGTACAACGTCGGCGGTCCGCTCGGCGTCAACCCGGTGCGCTCGTCCTGGGAGCTGCCGCGCGACGCGCGCATCCCGGCGGGCCGGACCGCCGTACTGACCGGACGGTCGTGGTCGGGCGCGGCTCCGATCGCCCGCGTCGACGTCAGCACCGACGGTGGGACGACGTGGTCGCCGGCCCGGCTGCGCCCGGCGCCCGGCCCGCGCACGGAGGGCCACGGCTGGACCCGCTGGACGCACACCTGGCACGCGCCCGAGCCCGGCCCGCACCAGCTCCTGGCCCGGGCGAGCGACCTCCACGGCCGCACGCAGCCCGCCATCGCGGCCGTCAACCCCAACGGCTACTTCTTCGACGCCGTCGTCCGGCACCCGGTCACGGTCGCCTAGTCCTGGACGCGGCCCCGCAGCTGCTTGGTCTGCCCGCGCTGCCGCTTCGCCTCCAGTCGCCGCTCCTTCGAGCCGCGCGACGGCTTCGTCGGCCTGCGTGGCGGTGGCGGCGGGGCGAGCAGCTCGCGGATCCGGGCGGCGAGCCGCTCGCGGGCGGCCCCCCGGTTGCGGTGCTGGGAGCGGTGCTCGTGGGCGACGACGGTGATCGGCCCCGTGGTGCGGCCCAGGATCCGCTCGCGCTGGCGCTCGTCGAGGACGGTCGACGCGGCCGGGTCCCAGACCAGCTCGACACGGGTGTCGGTGGTGTTGACCGACTGGCCGCCGGGGCCGGGGGAGCGGGAGAACCGCTCGACCAGCTCGACATCCGGGATGACGAGGCCGCCGGGCACGCCGGGGCCGGGTGGGACGGTCAGGTCCACGCGCTCACCGTCACGGGGACGCCGGAGAGCGCGGCGTTGCCGGACACGTCGAGGCGCTCGGGGTCGGTCAGGTCGTTGATGGACACGCCGGGGACGCCGGCGGCGACACCGAGCCGGGCGCCGTCGCGGCCGTGGCCGTAGCCGTGGGGGAGGGAGACCACGCCCCGCATCATGTCGTCGGTGGCGCTCACCTCGACCGCGACCTCCCCGACCCGCGACCGGACGGCGACCGTCGCGCCGTCGCTCAACCCGCGTGCGGCGAGGTCGTCGGGATGCATGAGCAGCTGGTGGCGGGCCCTGCCGCGGGTGAGCCGATCGGTGTTGTGCATCCAGGAGTTGCAGTCGCGTTGGTGGCGGCGGCCGATGAGCAGCAGCTCGCCGTCGTGGGGGAGCGGCTCGGCGACCAGGCGGGCGATTTCGTCGGCCACGAGCGCAGGTACGGCGTCGATCCGGCCGTTGCTGGTGCGCAGGCGCCCGGGCAGCTGGCCGGCGCGCAGCGGACCGAGGTCGACGCCCTCGGGGTGCTTGCGCAGCTCGGTGAGCGTGGTCTGCGAGCGGCCGGTGCGCAGCAGCATCCCGATCAGGAAGGTCGGGCTCATCCGCATCCGCGCCTCGGCGGCGAGCCGGCGCCTCAGCGGCGGCTTGCGGCGCCGGCGGCGGGTCACCCTCAGGTAGAGGTCGCGGAAGATCTCCCAGTCGTGGCGCTGGTCGCGGCCCTTCGCGAACACCGCCGGGGTGAACCTCGCCGTGTTGCGCACCGCGAGCAGGTGGAACACCAGGTCGTAGTGGTCGCGCTCGAGCAGCGTCGTCGGCGGCAGGATCACGTCGGCGTGGCGGGTCGTCTCGTTGATGTAGATGTCGACCGCCGCGTAGAAGTCGAGGCCCTCCAGGGCCCGGTCGAGCGCGGCGCCGTCGGGCGTCGACAGCACCGGGTTGCCGGCGACCGTGAGCAGCGCGCGGACCTGGCCCTCGCCCGGCGTCTCGATCTCCTCGCGCAGCACCGACACCGGCAGCTCGCCGCCGAACTCCGGCGCCTGCCGGACCCGCGAGCGGTAGCGGTCGTGATGGCCCCGCCCGATCAGCCCCCGGCCCACCGCGTCGATCGCCGGGTTGGTGAACAGCGTGCCGCCGGCGCGGTCGAGATTGCCGGTGACCAGGTTGAGCATCTGGACCGCCCACTGGCACACCGTGCCGAAGGCCTGCGTCGACACCCCGATCCGGCCGTACGCCGCCGCGCCGTCGGCCGCCGCGAACTCCCGCGCGATCCGCCGGATCTCCTCCGCCGGCACCCCGCTCGCCCGCTCGGCCACCTCGGGCGTGAAGCCGGCGACCAGCCGCTCGACGTCGGCCAGCCCGTCGACGTACGACGGCGGGCGGGTCAGCCCCTCCGCGAACAGCGTCTGCAGCAGCGCCAGCAGCACCCACGCGTCGGTGCCGGGCCGGACGAAGTGATGCTCGTCGGCCACCTTCGCCGTCTCGGTGCGGCGCGGGTCGAGCACGACCATCCGCCCGCCGCGCGCGTGCAGCTCGCGCAGCCGGCCCGGGAAGTCGGGGACCGTCATCAGCGAGCCGTTGGACGCCATCGGGTTGGCGCCGAACACCAGGAAGTACGACGTCCGGTCGATGTCGGGCACTGGCAGCAGCAGCTGATGGCCGTAGAGGAGATGCCCGACCAGCTGGTGGGGGAGCTGGTCGACCGACGTCGCGCTGAACTTGTTGCGCGTGCGGAACGACTGCGCCAACGCCACCCCGTGCGTCATCGAGCCGAGGCTGTGGACGTTCGGGTTGCCGAGGTAGAGCGCCACCGCGTCCTCGCCGTGGTCGTTGATCGCGGCCGCGAGGCCGTCCGCGACCAGGTCCAGCGCCTCGTCCCACCCGATCTCGACCCACCGGTCGCCGTCGCGTCGTACCGGACGGCGCAGGCGGTCGGGATCGACGTGGACGTCGCCGATCGCGACGCCCTTGGGGCAGATGTGGCCGCGCGAGAGCGGGTCGGCGGGATTGCCGCGCACGCCCGTCACCGCGCCGTCCTCGATCGTCAGCAGCAGGCCGCACATGGCCTCGCACAGGTTGCACACGCCGGTCCGCGTCTCCACGTCGGCATCGTCGCACAGGGCCGCCGCAGATTCGGCCCGCCCCGGCTCCCGCTGTTAGCCTTGTGCGGTTGCCGTCAGAACGGCCGCGGACCAAGAGAGCTCCAGGAATTCAGGCTGGGGCGCCGCGCAACGAGCACAGTGCCCGTCAGGGCGAAAAGAGGAGGAGTCCCCATGGCAGTCGGTACCGACGCTGAGACCAAGAAGAAGATCATCGCCGAGTACGCCACGACCGAGGGTGACACCGGTTCGCCCGAGGTTCAGATCGCGCTGCTCTCGCACCGCATCAGCCACCTGACCGAGCACCTCAAGCAGCACAAGCACGACCACCACAGCCGTCGTGGCCTGCTCCTGCTCGTCGGCCAGCGCCGTCGTCTTCTCAACTACCTGAAGAAGACCGAGATCGAGCGCTACCGCTCCATCGTCGAGCGCCTCGGCCTCCGCCGCTGATTTCCGCCGCCCGGCGGAGCGTCTCCGGCGTTGCGGGCCCTCGACGGCCCGCTCCGCTGGAAGGCCGCCTTCGGGCCCGCGCCTTGGAGCCGCACACGCCGGGCGACGGAAATACTTCAGGACGGGCGACCCCACTGGGGTCGCCCGTTCTGCTTTTGCGCCGCCGCTGGATAAGGTGGCCGGTGACAACTCACGTCCAATCCGCGGGGCAGCGTGTCCCGCACGCATGAATAAGAGAACACTTTGACTGAACCCGTCATCTCTGCCGTCGAGACCGTTCTCGACAACGGCAAGTTCGGCACCCGCACCGTCAAGTTCGAGACGGGCCTCCTCGCCCGCCAGGCCGCCGGCTCCGTCAGCGCCTACCTCGACGGTGACACCATGCTGCTCTCGGCGACCACCGCCGGTAAGCACCCCAAGGACCACTTCGACTTCTTCCCGCTGACGATCGACGTCGAGGAGCGGATGTACGCCGCGGGCAAGATCCCCGGCTCCTTCTTCCGCAGCGAGGGTCGTCCGGGCGAAGACGCCATCCTCACCTGCCGCCTCATCGACCGGCCGCTGCGCCCGACCTTCAAGAAGGGTCTGCGCAACGAGGTCCAGGTCGTCATCACGGTCATGGCGCTCAACCCCGACACGCCCTACGACGTGCTCGCGATCAACGCCGCGTCGCTGTCGACCCAGCTCTCCGGCCTGCCCTTCTCCGGCCCCGTCGGCGCCACCCGCGTGGCCCTGATCGAGGGCCAGTGGGTGGCCTTCCCGACCCACAGCCAGCTCGAGAACGCCGTCTTCGACATGGTCGTCGCCGGCCGCGTCACCGAGACCGGCGACGTCGCCATCATGATGGTCGAGGCCGAGGCCACCGAGCAGTCGTGGGGCCTGGTCACCTCCGGCGCCCAGGCGCCCACCGAGGAGGTCGTCGCGAGCGGCCTCGACGCCGCCAAGCCGTTCATCAAGCAGTTGGTCGACGCCCAGGTCGAGCTCGCCAACGTGGCCGCCAAGCCGGTCCAGGAGTTCCCGATCTTCCTCGACTACGAGGACGACGTCTTCGAGGCCGTCGAGGCCGCGTCCAAGGCCGACCTGGCCGAGGCGATGACCATCGGCGACAAGCAGGAGCGCGAGGCCCGCACCGACGAGCTCAAGGCCGAGCTGCTCGAGAAGCTCGCCGGCCAGTTCGAGGGCCGCGAGAAGGAGATCGGCGCGGCCTTCCGCTCGGTCAACAAGCAGGTCGTGCGCGAGCGCGTGCTGCGCGACAAGATCCGCATCGACGGTCGCGGCCTGGCCGACATCCGTCCGCTGCACGCCGAGGTCGGCGTCGTCCCGCGGGTCCACGGCTCGTCGCTGTTCGAGCGTGGCGAGACCCAGATCCTGGGCGTCACCACCCTCGACATGCTCAAGATGGAGCAGCAGCTCGACACCCTCTCCCCGGAGACGTCGCGCCGCTACATGCACAAGTACATCTTCCCGCCGTTCTCCACCGGCGAGACCGGCCGCGTCGGCTCCCCGAAGCGCCGCGAGATCGGCCACGGCGCGCTCGCGCGTCGCGCCCTCCTGCCGGTGCTGCCGAGCCGCGAGGAGTTCCCCTACGCGATCCGCCAGCTCTCCGAGGCGATGGGCTCCAACGGCTCCACCTCGATGGGCTCGGTCTGCGCGTCCACGCTGGCGCTGCTCCAGGCCGGCGTGCCGCTGAAGGCCGCCGTCGCGGGCATCGCGATGGGCCTCATCTCCGGTGAGATCGACGGCGAGACGCAGTACGTCGCGCTGACCGACATCCTCGGTGCCGAGGACGCCTTCGGCGACATGGACTTCAAGGTCGCCGGCACCAAGGAGTTCGTCACCGCGCTGCAGCTCGACACCAAGCTCGACGGCATCCCGGCCGAGGTCCTCGCCGCCGCCCTCACCCAGGCCCGCGACGCGCGCCTG
This sequence comes from Nocardioides ginsengisoli, assembly GCF_039537225.1. NCBI lineage: Bacteria > Bacillati > Actinomycetota > Actinomycetes > Propionibacteriales > Nocardioidaceae > Nocardioides > Nocardioides ginsengisoli. The sequence goes on along the minus strand of NZ_BAABAC010000024.1, from coordinate 61,245 downwards.
GCCATCCTCGAGGTCATGGCCGAGGCCATCGACGCTCCCGAGGAGATGTCGGTCCACGCCCCGCGGATCATCACCGTGAAGGTGCCGGTCGACAAGATCGGCGAGGTGATCGGGCCCAAGGGCAAGGTCATCAACCAGATCCAGGACGACACCGGCGCGACCCTGTCCATCGAGGACGACGGCACGGTCTACATCGGTGCGACCAACGGCGAGGCCGCCGAGGCCGCCCGCCAGGCGGTCAACGCGATCGCCAACCCGACCATGCCCGAGGTCGGCGAGCGCTACCTCGGCACGGTCGTGAAGACGACCAACTTCGGCGCCTTCATCGCGCTCATGCCGGGCAAGGACGGCCTGCTGCACATCAGCAAGCTGCGTTCCCTCGCCGGCGGCAAGCGCGTCGAGAACGTCGAGGACGTCGTCGCGGTGGGCCAGAAGCTCCAGGTCGAGATCGCTGAGATCGACGACCGCGGCAAGCTCTCGCTCATCCCGGTGGTCGACGAGGCCGACGCGGCCGAGACGACCGACGCGGCTGAGGAGTCCGACGAGGCGTGAGCACTTCCCGCTCCACGACGGCCGGTCAGCGTTCCGCTGGCCGGCCGTCGGCCGTTCCCCGGTCCTCGACCAGGACCCTCGAGACCGTGCGCGACGACGCCGGCCAGGTGACCTCGCTGGTACGACGTACCCAGCTCGCCTCCGGCCTGCGGATCGTCACCGAGCAGATGGCCGGCGCCCGATCGGCGTCCATCGGCGTCTGGATCGGTGTCGGCTCGCGCGACGAGACCGCCACCACCCACGGCGCCTCGCACTTCCTCGAGCACCTGCTGTTCAAGGGCACCACCGAGCGCTCCGCGCTCGACATCTCCATCGAGCTCGACGCGGTGGGCGGTGAGTTCAATGCCTTCACCGCCAAGGAATACACCTGCTTCCACGCGCGGGTGCTCTCCGACGACCTGCCGCTCGCGGTCGACGTCCTCGGCGACATGATCACCGGCTCGGTGATCGCGCCGCACGACGTCGACGCCGAGCGCGACGTCATCCTCGACGAGATCGCCATGCACGACGACGACCCCGACGACGTCGTCCAGAACCTGCTGGCCGAGCTGGCCTGGGGCGCCGAGTCGGCGCTCGGCCGGCCGATCGCCGGCACCAACGAGTCGATCGAGGCGATGACGCCGGCGCAGATCAAGCGCTTCTACCGCCGTCACTACGTGCCCGCCAACACCGTCATCTCGGTCGCCGGCGCGCTCGACCACGCCTCGGTCGTCGCGGCGGTCAAGAAGGCGTTCGCACGCCACGACTGGCTCGCCGGCAAAGCCGTCCCTGCCACCGCCCGGACCGCGACCGTGCGCCGCCGTCCCAAGGTCGGCGCGGGGGAGGGCCGGGTCGACCGGCCCTTCGAGCAGGTCAACCTGGTCCTCGGCTGCGAGGGCCTGACCCGCGACGACGAGCGCCGCTACGCCCTGGGCGTGCTCAACACCGCCCTCGGTGGCGGTACGTCGAGCCGGCTCTTCCAGGAGGTCCGCGAGCAGCGCGGCCTGGCCTACTCGGTCTACTCCTTCGCCAGCCACTACGCCGACTCCGGCGTCGTCGGCGTCGCCGTCGGCTGCC
>NZ_BAABAC010000024.1:44444-59579 GCF_039537225.1 Nocardioides ginsengisoli | reverse complement strand
GCGGCAAGGGCCAGCTCGTCGGCGGCATGATCCTGGGCCTGGAGGACTCCGGCTCGCGGATGATGCGGCTGGGCAAGAACGAGCTCGTCAACGGGGAGGTCCTCGGCATCGACGAGGTGATCTCCCGGATCGAGAGCGTCACCGTCGACGAGGTGCGCGAGATCGCCGCCGAGGTCTTCAGCCGGCCCGAGCTCCTCGCGGTCGTCGGACCGGCCTGAGCTGGATGGCGCGAGCGCGTCGCTCGTGCCTCGCGCCGCGCTGCCGCGCCGCGGTGGTTCGCCGCGGTGGTTCGCCGCGGGGAGCGAGGTGGACGGGCGGCCGGACGGTCGGCTCGCGCGAAGCGCGCCTCCGTCGCTCCGGTCGCTCGTGCCTCGCTCCCTGCGCTGTGTCGGCCGCGCTCCGCGCGATGACCGACGCCTGGGTGGCTCAGGCGTCGGTCGGGTGCGCGGGCTCCACGGTGGGCTCGACGACGGGCTCCGGCTCGGCGTGCTCGATGGTGAGCGCGAAGTCGTCGCCGTGCTCGGTGACGCCGGCGATGACCGCCTGCTCGACCGCCTGCTCGCCGTACTTGCGGCGGACGACGAGCGGGTCGCGGCGCAGGTCGCTGACCAGCGCCGCGGCGAGCCCGATCATGATCACCACGAACGGCAGCGCCGCGACGATGGTGATCGTCTGCAGCCCGGTGAGGGCGTCCTCGCCGCCGGCGAGGAGCATCACCGCGGCGACCGCGCCGGTGGCGACGCCCCAGAAGATGACCAGCCAGCGGCGGGGCTCCGTCGTACCGCGCTCGGACAGGCTGCCCATCACGATCGAGGCGGCGTCGGCGCCGGACACGAAGAAGATCGCGACCAGGACCATCACCAGGACGCTGGCGATCGTCGCGAGCGGCAGGGCGTCGAGGGTGCCGAACAGCTGCGCCTCGATGCCGTCGGCGCCGGCGATGTCGGTGCCGGTGCGCTGCAGGTCGATGGCGGTGCCGCCGAGGATGCAGAACCACAGCACGCTGACGACACTCGGCACGAGGAGCACGCCGGCGACGAACTGGCGGATCGTGCGGCCGCGGGAGATCCGGGCGACGAACATGCCGACGAACGGCGTCCAGGACAGCCACCAGGCCCAGTAGAAGACCGTCCACGAGCTCAGCCAGGCCTCGGTGTCGGGGCCCTCGGCGCCGGTGCGGGCGGCCATCATGGCGAGGTCCTGGACATAGCTGCCCAGCGAGGTCGGCACCAGGTTGAGGATGAACACGGTCGGGCCGACCACGAAGACGAACAGGGCCAGGGCCACGGCGAGCACCATGTTGATGTTGGAGAGCCACTGGATGCCGCGGGCGACGCCGGACACGGCCGACAGCACGAACGCGATGGTCAGCACGGTGATGATGGCGATCAGCGCCGCGTTGCCGAGCGGACCGACGTCGCCGACGATCTCGAGGCCGCTGCTGATCTGCAGCGCGCCCAGGCCGAGCGAGGTGGCCGAGCCGAAGAGGGTCGCGAAGATCGCGAACATGTCGATGACCCTGCCGGCGCCGCCGGACGCGTGGCGGCCGAGGATCGGGGCGAAGGCCGCCGAGATCAGCTGGACGCGGCCCTTGCGGTAGACGCCGTAGGCGATCGCGAGGCCGACGACGGCGTAGACGGCCCACGGGTGGAGGGTCCAGTGGAACATCGTCGTGGCCATCGCCGTCTTGGCGGCCTCGTCGTCGGCGCCGGACGTGCCCGGCGGCGCGGTGACGAAGTGCGACAACGGCTCGGAGACGCCGTAGAACATCAGGCCGATGCCCATGCCCGCGCTGAACATCATCGCCACCCAGGAGACGGTCTTGAACTCCGGCTCCTCGTCGTCGCGGCCGAGCGGGATGGCGCCGTACTTGCTGAGGGCCAGCCAGATCACGAAGACGACGAATCCGCTCGTCGCCAGCACGAACAGCCAGCCGGTGTTGGTCATCACCCAGTCGAGCGCCTTGCCGGACGCCGAGCCGAGGGACGGCGTGTCGACCAGGCCCCACACCACGAAGGCGATGCTGACCGCCGCGGCGAAGCCGAAGACGATCGGGTCGATGCCGCGGCGCTCGGGCTCGTCGGCCTCGACGGCCACGTCGAGGGCCGGGTGCGGCACGACGTCCGCGGCCGGGCTGGACAGGGCCTCCGCGAGCTCGCTGGCTCGGGGGTGGTGGTTCGTGCTCGTCGTACTGGTCACGTCACTCCTGGGGTCTCTCACGCACGGTCCGTGCGCATGCCCCCGTCCGAGTCATCCAGCAACGCGGAGTGGTGTGTGATGACCCCCGAAGGGGTCGTTATCCGAGAGACAGGACAGCCCGGGAGCGGGCATGCTGCTCTTCCAGGTTAAACACAGACAACGCCGTCCCGGCCAATCGGCGGGACGGCGCAGCGGTGTGAGACAGCGCTCAGCGGCGCCCGATGATGCCGATCACCGGCGGCATCTTGGAGTCGACGATGTAGACCCGGAAGCCGCCGTCGCGCAGCTGCTCGGAGGCCTTGGCGAGGATGTCCGACACCTGCTCGGGGCGGGTGGTGTCGAAGAAGAGGTTGACCGAGCCGCCCGGCATCAGCCGCTCGTGGAGGAGCGCGATCTCCTCCTTGGCGTCGCGCACCCAGAACAGGTTGACGTCGAACGCGAAGACCTTCGTCAGCCGCTTGACGGGCACCCGGAGCGTGGCCAGGTCGATCTGGCGCACGGTCAGCTTGCCGGCCTCGATGTGGGCGGCGCAGCGGGCCTTCGTGCGGTCGACACCAGCCTCGGAGCGGTCGATGGCGAACATCTTGCCCTTGCCCTCGAGCCGTCGGCAGATGAGGTCGGCAGCGGCGCCATTCCCGCAGCCGATCTCCAGCACATGATCGTTGGGCTGGACGTCCATGAAGTCCACCGCCCACCGGATCCGGGCCGGGATCTTGTTCACCATGGGGGTCAGCCTGCCAGAACGCCGCCGGAGGTGACGCACTACCTTGGTCCCGTGAACGCACGTGTCGCGGAGAACGCGGTCGGGGATCGGCTCCGAGTCGGGGTGCTGGGCGCCCGCGGCAAGGTGGGCGGCGAGGTCGTCAAGGCGGTCGAGGGGGCGGCGGATCTCGACTTCACCGTCGGTGTCGACGCCGGCGACCCGATCGCCGCGCTGAGCGAGTCCGGCACCCAGGTGGTCGTGGACTTCACCCATCCCGACGTGGTGATGGACAACCTGCGCTACTGCATCGACAACGGCATCCACGCCGTCGTCGGCACCACCGGCTTCGACGAGGGCCGCCTCGACACGCTGCGCGGCTGGCTCGGCGACCACCCGGGCACCGGCGTCCTGATCGCCCCCAACTTCTCGATCGGCGCGATCTTGATGATGCGGTTCTCCGCCATCGCCGCGCCCTTCTTCGAGTCCGTCGAGGTCGTCGAGCTGCACCACCCGACCAAGGCCGACGCGCCGAGCGGCACCGCCCGTCGTACGGCGGAGCTGATCGCGGCCGCCCGCCGCGAGGCCGGCAGCCCGCCCATCCCCGACGCCACCAGCACCGGCCTCGAGGGCGCCCGCGGCGCCGACGTCGAGGGCGTCCGCGTCCACGGCCTGCGGATCCGCGGCCTGGTCGCGCATCAGGAGGTCATCCTGGGCGGCCTGGGGGAGACGCTGACCATCCGCCACGACTCGCTCGACCGGGTGTCGTTCACGCCGGGCGTGCTGACGGGCGTGCGGCGGATCGGCGATTTCCCGGGGCTGACCGTGGGCCTCGAGCACTTCCTCGACCTCGACTGAGCGTCGTACCGGACGTTTGGGTCGCGAAATCGGCGATTTCGCGACCAAAACGTCCGGTACGACGGGGGTCAGATCAGCCTGATCAGGGCTGCCGCGGCCGCCGAGCCGAACACGACGACGAGGAACGGCGCCCGCAGCACCAGCAGGACGACGGCCACGCCCAGCGCCAGCACCCGTGCGTCGAGCACCAGCGCCCGCCCCTCGGGCGCGGCGAGCACCTGCACCGTGACCAGGGCCGCGAGCAGCGCGACCGGGATCAGGTCGGCGATCCGGGCGACGACCGGGTTGCCGAGCACCCGGGCGGGAACGGAGAGGCCGGCGAGCTTGAGCAGGTAGCAGCCGACGCCGGCGCCGAGGACGGCCCACCAGATCATCGCCCCAGCACCCCCACCAGTACGGCGACGCCCGCCGCCATCAGCACCGGCACGCCCGCCGGGGTGAGGGTGATCGCGCCGGCCGCGACGAGCGCCGCGAGCACCGCGACGATCCGGAGCAGCGGGGTGGTGAGGCGCGGCCACAGCAGCGCGAGGAAGGCGGCCCCGACGGCGGCGTCGAGGCCGAGGTCGCGCGGGTCGCCGATCAGCTCGCCGGCGAGCGCGCCGACCAGCGTGGTGAGGTTCCAGAGCACGAAGATCGTCGCGCCGGTGGTGAGGAAGCCGGTCCGGGCCAGCGCCCGGTCGGGCCGGGTGACGCTCATCGCGGTCGACTCGTCGATGAGCACGTGCGCGGCCGCGGCGCGCCGCCAGCCCCGGAAGCCCAGCAGCGGGGCCAGGCGCAGCCCGTAGAGGGTGTTGCGGGTGCCGAGGAGAAGCGCGGCCAGCGCGCCGGCGACCGGCGTCCCGCCCGACCCGAGCACGCCCACGAGCGCGAACTGCGAGGCGCCCGTGAACATCACCAGCGACAGCGCGCAGCTCTGCGCCACGCTCAGCCCCGAGGCGACGCCGACGGCACCGAAGCTCAGGCCATAGGTCCCCGTGGCGATCGCGACCCCGAGGCTGTCTCGTAGGACGGCGCGCCGGACATGCTGCGTCACGGCCTCACACCAGAGCGGTGTGGAGCCGGACCTGCTTGACCGTCGCGCCCGACTCGTCGGCCAGCTCGCGGCTCGCGCCGTCGGCCGCCCAGCCTGCGCTGGTCAGGAACGCCCGGACGACGTCGTCGGCGGCGTCCGCCCAGCACACCGCCCGCGTGAACCCGTCGGCCGCGAGCGTGTCGACGCACGCCTGCAGCAGCCGCGAGCCGTGTCCGCCGCGCGTCTGCTCGGGATCGACCGTGAACTCGGCCATCTCGCCGTCGGCGGCGGGGTCGGCGTCGGGGTCGGTGTTGGGGCCGGTCAGCGCGAAGCCGACGACCCGGTCGGCCGCCAGGGCGACCATCGCGCGGTGCCGGGCCTCCGGCGGGCGCGACAGCGACTGGCGCCAGGCGGCCGCGAGCGCGTCGGCGTCGAGGCCGTGCTCGGCGGCGACACCGTCGTCGTACCGGGCCCGCCAGGAGCGCAGCTGCACGCCCGCGATCCCGGCGGCGTCCGCCGGCCATGCGACCCGGACCGAGACGTCAGCAACGACCATGCCCGCCATCTTGTCAGGGCGCCGATGTGGCAACACCCCCTAGGGTCGAGGCATGGAGATTCGCAACCTCGGAGCCAGTGGCCTTCGCATCTCGGCCATCGCCTACGGCAACTGGATCACCCACGGCTCGCAGGTCGAGGAGGACGCCGCCCTGTCCTGCGTCCGACGTGCGCTCGACGAGGGCATCACCACCTTCGACACCGCCGACGTCTACGCCAACACCGCGGCCGAGACGGTCCTCGGCAAGGCGCTGGCGGGGGAGCGGCGCGAGGGGCTCGAGATCTTCACCAAGGTCTTCTGGCCGACCGGCCCCGGCAGGCACAACGACCACGGCCTCTCCCGCAAGCACATCATGGAGTCGATCGACGGCTCACTGCGTCGCCTCGGCACCGACTACGTCGACCTCTACCAGGCCCACCGCTACGACCACGAGACGCCGCTCGAGGAGACGATGCTCGCGTTCGCGGACGTCGTCCGCGCGGGCAAGGCGCTCTACATCGGCGTCTCGGAGTGGCGGGCCGAGGAGATCCGGGCGGCGGCGTCGCTGGCTCGTGAGCTGCGCGTGCCGCTGGTGTCCAACCAGCCGCAGTACTCCATGCTCTGGCGGGTCATCGAGGCCGAGGTGGTCCCGACCTCGAAGGAGCTCGGCCTCGGCCAGATCGTCTGGTCACCGATCGCGCAGGGCGTGCTCACCGGCAAGTACCTGCCGGGTCAGCCGCCGCCGGCCGGCTCCCGCGCCACCGACGACAAGGGCGGCGCCAACGACATCAGCCGGTGGCTGCGCGACGACGTCCTCGAGCGGGTCCAGCGGCTGAAGCCGATCGCCGACGAGGCGGGTCTCTCGCTCGCCCAGCTCGCCGTCGCCTGGGTGCTGCAGAACGACAACGTCTCCGCAGCGATCATCGGGGCCAGTCGCCCAGAGCAGGTCACCGAGAACGTCAAGGCCGCCGGCGTCCGCCTGGACGCCGACACGCTGGCCGCGATCGACGCGGCGCTCGACGGCGTGGTCACCACCGACCCGTCGCTGACCCGCTCGCCGCGGCGCTCGGAGATCCTCGGCTGAGGCCTCAGAGCTCGAAGCGGTAGCGGCTGGTCGGCACCAGGTCGAGCCCGTCGGTGGCGCCGAAGAGGGCACAGCTCTCCATCAGCGTCGTGAACCGGCGCTGGAACTCCTCCTCGTCGCCGCCGCTGCCGTAGAAGGCGTGGTGGTCGCTCATCGCGGCCATCGGGAAGAGCTCCTCGACGATCCCGGCCACGTCGCGGCCGCCGGGCGTGAGGTGCTCGACGACGGGGTGCTGGGCATAGCCGAAGGTGCCCTGGGTGTCGATCGCCACCGGGGTGTGCCGCTCGAGCCAGTCCTGCAGCCACGCGTCGTGCTCCATCGCGACCGGGCGGCGCAGGAACGCCCAGTTGGCGAGGGCGTCGCTCCGCTCGCCGTCGGGTACGGCGGGCGGCACGAGCGGCTCGCGCTCGTCGACCCGCCAGGCGTCGGTGTCCGGGTCGAGTCGCCGTACGACGTCGAGGAGGGCGGCTGCGTCGGCGTCCCACGCGCTGACCACCGCGGTGATCGGCGCGCCGGGCCCGAAGCGCATGGCGGGGGCGACGGCGTCGTCGTCGAGGTTGACCTGGAGCCGGGTGGCGCCCGCTGCGGCGACGTCCGCGCGGAAGGCGGGGTCGAGCAGGGCGGCGCCGGGCTGGGGGGTGTGCAGCGCTGTGATGACCTTCACGCGGGGCAACCTACCCCTTGCTTGGTCCGCGGTGTCCCTACTTGTCGTAGTCCTCGGGCAGCGGCTGGCCGATCTTGACCCGCGCCTTGGGCAGGCGCATGAACTTCATCTGCATCGCCCGGGTCAGCGCGTAGTAGGTCGTCCCCTTGAGCGACTCGTCGGGGAAGCGGCGCTTGAGCTCGCGGCGCAGCTTGAAGCGCAGCAGCAGCATGTCGCCGACCACGAAGAGCACGGTCGCGAGCAGCACCATGCTGCTCGCCTGGACCAGCGCCGACTGGCCGGTGTAGCCGAGCAGCAGGCCCACGATCATCAGCGGGATGACCATCTCGACGATGGAGAATCGGGCGTCGACGTAGTCACGGATGAACCGGCGGACCCGGCCCTTGTCGCGCGGCAGGAAGTAGCGCTCGTCGCCGGACTTCATGCCCTGGCGGATCTTGCGGCTCTGCTCGGTGCGGTGCTCGCGCTGCTTCTTGGCCAGCTCGCGCTTGTCACGCGGCGCCTTGTTGCGCGCCCGCGCGGCCGCCTCGGCCTCCTTGCGGGTCGGCGTCGGGCGGCCCTTGCCGCCGGGCTTGGCGGTCGCCTGCTCCGCGGTGGGAGCGGCGGGGGACTTGGTGCGCTTGAACACGCTAGGCCTTCCTGACCAGGCTGGACTTCAGCTGCATCGGTCCGAAGCCGTCGACCTTGCAGTCGATGTCGTGGTCGCCGACGCCGGCGACCAGACGGATGCTGCGGACCTTCGTACCGGACTTGATCGGCTTGGGCGCGCCCTTGACCGGCAGGTCCTTGACGACGATGACGTCGTCACCGTCGGCGAGCGGGTTGCCGTTGGCGTCGCGGATCACGCCGGCGGCCGCGGCCTCGGCGGCCGCGGAGGCCGCCTCGGTCGGCGACCACTCGTGGGCGCACTCCGGGCAGACCATCAGCTCGCCCATCTCGTAGGTGTACTCGCCGCCGCACTCGGGGCAGGCGGGGAGGCTGTCAGTCACGGTGCGACTTCCCCGGGAGGTCGAGCATCCGCTGCAGCGCGGCGAGCGCGTCGGCCTCGGTCTGCGGGTCGACCTCGATCCGGTTGACGACGACGCCCTCGACCAGGTTCTCCAGCGCCCACACGAAGTGGGGGAGGTCGATCCGATTCATCGTCGAGCAGTAGCAGACGTTGCGGTCGAGGAACATGATGTTCTTGTCGGGGTGGGCGTCGGCCAGCCGCTGGACCAGGTTGAGCTCGGTGCCGATCGCCCAGCTCGAGCCGGCCGGGGCCGCCTCGATGGTCTTGATGATGAACTCGGTCGAGCCCACCAGGTCGGCCTTGAGGACCACCTCGTGCTGGCACTCGGGGTGCACGATCACGTTGAGGTCGTCGACCTTGGCGCGCAGCTCGTCGATGACGTCGGCGGAGAAGCGCCCGTGGACCGAGCAGTGGCCCTTCCACAGGATCATCTTCGCGTTCGCGAGCTCCTCGGCGGTCAGGCCGCCGCCCGGGAGCATCGGGTTCCACACGACGCACTCGTCGAGGGAGTAGCCGAGCTGCAGGACCGCGGTGTTGCGGCCCAGGTGCTGGTCGGGCAGGAAGAGGACCTTGGTGTCGGGCCCCTTCTGCTCGAACGCCCAGTCGAGCGCGACCTCGGCGTTGGACGAGGTGCAGACGACGCCGCCGTTGCGGCCGCAGAACGCCTTGATCGCGGCGCTGGAGTTCATGTAGGTGACCGGGACGACGACGTCCTGGACGCCGGCCGCGGCCAGCGCGTCCCACGCCCGCTCGACCTGGGCGATGCGCGCCATGTCGGCCATCGAGCAGCCGGCCGCGAGGTCGGGCAGGATCACCTGCTGCTGCGGCCCGGTGAGGATGTCGGCCGACTCGGCCATGAAGTGCACGCCGCAGAAGACGATGAACTCCGCGTCGGGCCGGGCGGCCGCGTCGCGCGCGAGCTTGAAGGAGTCGCCCGTGACGTCGGCGAACTGGATGACCTCGTCGCGCTGGTAGTGGTGACCCAGCACGAAGAGCCGGTCGCCGAGCTTCTCCTTGGCCGCGAGGGCGCGCGCCACCAGGTCGGGGTCCGAGGGGGCGGGCAGGTCGCCCGGGCACTCGACGCCGCGCTCGGACAGTGGGTCGGTGCCCCGGCCGAGCGGCAGCAGTGGAAGATCCACGGTCGTCATGGCCTCATCGTAGTTGGGACGTCGCGGGCTACAGCACCGCCCCGTGGTGGACGTACGGCGCCGGCGGCGCCATCCCGCGCAGCCCCAGATAGCCGCGGGTCGCCAGGTCGAGCCGAGCCGCGATCCCGACGTCGACCGCCCAGTCGTTGGCGACCGTCACGTGGGCCACCTCGGCGCGCCCCTCGGTGCCGGCCAGGCACTCCCACAGCAGGGTCCGCGCGGTCGCCTCGTCGCGGGCGGCGATCAGCCCCGGACCGCCGGTGTTGGTGTAGGCGTAGCCGGACCGGTCGGCCGCCACGACCAGCCGCGAGATGCCCATCAGCGGCTCGTGGTCGGGGCCGTGCGGGCCGCCGCGCAGCGACCGGTCGAGGTCGTCCATCCATCCCAGGTCGTCCGGTACGCCGTCGCGCAGGCCGGTCACCGCCGGCAGCGCGGAGCGGTCGACGGTCCCGGTGAGCGTCAGCTGCGGGTGCAGCCGGAAGCCGGCGCGGTGATAGCTCCGCGTCGCCCGCGGGTCGTCCGACGCCGCGAGCATCCCGCGCTCGCACCCCACGCCGTACGCCGTCGCGGCCGCCAGCAGCCGGCTGCCGATGCCGCCGCCCTGGTGACCCGGGCGGACCGCGAAGGTCGCCAGGCACCACACGTCCTCGCGGCGGAGGCTGGTGGCGAAGCCGAGCACGCCGTCGTCGTCCTCGGCGACCCAGCAGCCGCCCGGGTCGGTCGCCACGAACTTCTCGGTCCGCGCGATCCAGCCCGCCGCGTTCGCGGGTGCCCGCCGCTGAGGCTCGGGGTCGGCGGGGCGGCGCCGGGAGAGGTCGAGGGCGTGGAAGGCGTCGGCGCTGATCGCCTCGGCGGTCGGCACGTCCTCGGTCGTCATCGGTCGGATCAGCACGCGGCCGACCCTATGCATTCACCGGCCGGATGCCTTCCCCTTTTCGACGGTTCGACGGCCGCTGCCAGCGTGGTCCGGCCCCCGAAAACCTTCTCGAAAGGCACCCTCCCGATGGTTGACCTCGACCGCCGCCGCTTCCTCCAGATCACCGGAGCCTCCTCGCTCGCCGGCCTCACTGCCGGCCTCCTCGGCAGCGTCGAGCGCGCCGCGGCGGTGGCACCCGCTCGCCGTACCGGCACGATCAAGGACATCGAGCACGTGGTGATCCTGATGCAGGAGAACCGCTCCTTCGACCACTACCTCGGCGCGCTGCGCGGCGTCCGCGGCTTCGGCGACCCGCACCCGGTGCAGCTGCCGTCGGGCCGGTCGGTCTGGCACCAGCCCACGTCGTCCGGCGGCGAGCTGCTGCCGTTCCACCCCGACGTCGACGACCTCGGCGGCGCCTTCCTCCAGGGGCTCGCGCACTCGTGGCCCGACGGCCAGAAGGCCGTCAACGCCGGCCACTACGACCAGTGGGTGCCGGCCAAGGGCGCGGCGACGATGGCCTACCTGAAGCGCCAGGACGCGCTCTTCCACTACGCCCTCGCCGACGCGTTCACGGTCTGCGACGCCTACCACTGCTCGTTCATCGGCAACACCGACCCCAACCGCTACTACCTGTGGACCGGCTGGACCGGCAACGACGGCCGCGGCGGCGGCCCGGTGCTCTACAACGACGAGCGCGGCTACGGCTGGAAGACCTACCCGGAGCGGCTGGAGCAGGCCGGCGTCTCGTGGAAGGTCTACCAGGACGAGGGCACCGGGCTCGACGCCGCCGGCTCGTGGGGCTGGACGTCGGACGCCTTCATCGGCAACTACGGCGACACCTCGCTGCTCTACTTCGACGCCTACCGCAACGCCAAGCCCGGCGACCCGCTCTACGAGAAGGCGCGGGTCGGCACCCGCAACCGCGACGGCGAGGACTACTTCTCGATCCTCGCCGCCGACGTCGCCGCCGACCGGCTGCCGCAGGTCTCGTGGATCTCCGCGCCCGAGGCGTTCACCGAGCACTCGAACTGGCCGACCGACTACGGCGCCTGGTACCTCTCGAAGGTTCTCGACACGCTCACCTCCAACCCGGACGTGTGGGCCAAGACCGCCCTGTTCATCACCTACGACGAGAACGACGGCTTCTTCGACCACCTCGTCCCGCCGATCCCGAACAGCCCGCTGGTGCCCGGCGCGTCGACGGTCAGCACCGAGCACGAGTACTACGCGGGCGGCGACCCGCGGGCCAAGCCCGGCCCCTACGGCATGGGCCCGCGGGTGCCGATGTTCGTCGTCTCGCCGTGGACGACGGGCGGCTACGTCTGCTCGGAGACCTTCGACCACACCTCCGTGCTGCGCTTCCTCGAGCAGCGCTTCGGCGTCCGCGAGCCGCAGATCACGCCCTGGCGCCGCACCGTCGCGGGCGACCTGACCTCCGCCTTCGACTTCGCGAGCACCCGCACCGACGTGCCGGCGCTGCCGGCCACCGACGCGATGGCGCCGCAGGACCGCAAGCGGCACCCGACGTACTTCCCGCGGACGCCGGCCGTCGGCACCATGCCGACCCAGGAGCCGGGCGTGCGGCCTGCGCGGCCGCTCGGCTACGACCTGTCCGTGATCGAGAAGGGTGCCGCGCCGCTGCGCCTCCAGCTGGTCAACGAGGGCTCGCTCGGGGCGCACGTCCAGGCCCGGCTGATCGCGCCGGCCGGCACGCCGCACAGCTACACGGTCGAGGCCGGCAAGCGGCTGGACGTCGAGCTGCCGGTCCAGGGCGACTACGACGTGCACCTGCACGGCCCCAACGGCTTCTTCCGCCGCTTCGCCGGCAGCACGCAGGCCGAGCGGGTGCTCGTCGACCTCGCGCCGCTCAGCCGGGGCGGTGGCGTGGGCTCCGGCAAGCTGCGCCTCACCGTCCAGGGCGACGCCGAGGTGGCGGTGACCGACGTCTACGCGGGCCCGCTCACGGTCCGGGCCGGGCGGGTCGATCTCGACACCCGTGCGAGCGGCGGCTGGTACGACGTGACCGTCACGATCCCCGGAACCTCCTTCGTCCGGACCCTCGCCGGGCACCTCGAATCCGGACGACCCGCGACCAGCGACCCGCAGCTGGGCTGATCTGTCGGGCCCATCCGCCATGATGTCGGCATGCGAGTCCTGGTCGCCCCCGACAAGTTCGCGGGCACGCTCACGGCGGTCGAGGCCGCCGAGGCGATCGCTGCCGGCTGGCGGCGGCAGGCGCCCGACGACGAGATCGTCCTGGCGCCCATGTCCGACGGTGGCCCGGGCTTCGTCGACGTCCTGCACGCGACGCTGGGGGGAGACCTCCTGGCGGTGACCGTCGAGGCGCCGTCGGGCGACGAGGTCCCCGCGACCCTGCTGCTCGTCGACGACACGGCGTACGTCGAGAGCGCGCAGGCGTGCGGCATCCACCTCACACAGGCGGCCCTCGGCGAGTTCGGCACGACGGTCGGCGTCGGCACGCTGCTGCTCACCGCGATCAACGCGGGGGCGCGGCGGGTCGTCGTCGGCCTCGGCGGCACCGGCACGATCGACGGGGGAGCGGGCCTGCTCGCGGCGCTCGACGCCGACCCCGACGTCTCCCTCGACGTGGGCGGGATCTTCCTCGACGGCATCACCGAGGTCGACCTCGACATCGCCAAGGGACTCGTCGACGGCGTCGAGATCGTCGCGGCCACCGACGTCGACAACCCGCTGACCGGGCTGTTCGGCGCGGCCAAGACGTTCGGTGCACAGAAGGGCCTCGACGACGAGACCCAGGTGATGATGGACGGCTTCCTCGAGCAGTTCGCGGCCGTCACCGACCGCCGGTTGGCGCTGGCGCCGGGCGCGGGCGCCGCCGGCGGACTCGGCTTCGCGCTCCTGCTGCTCGGCGCGACCCGCGTGTCGGGCATCGAGCTGGTCGCCGAGGCGGTCGGCCTCGCCGCCCAGGCTCGCGCGGCCGACCTGATCATCACCGGCGAGGGCGCCTTCGACTACAGCAGCCGGGCCGGCAAGGTCCCGGCCGGTGTCGCGGCCGTCGCCGCGGAGGCGCTGCGGCCGTGCGTGACGCTGGCCGGTCAGGTCCTGGTCGGCTCCCGGGAGATGCGGGCGCTGGGCATGGACGCGGCGTACTCGCTCGTCGACGCGGTCGGCGAGACCCGCGCCTTCGGCGATCCGGCGGGCGCGCTCACCGAGCTCGCCGCGCGGGTCGCGCGCACCTGGTCCGCCTAGGCTTCGGCGCCGCATGGTTGCGGTGCCGGGTCGGGAATGCGTCTCACCCGGCATCTCTGTCCCTCATCGGTGGGTTCCAGGACCGAGATGCCGGGTGAGACGAAGGGACCGGGACCCTCGCCAAGAACTGAAACCTGTTCTAGGTTGCTCGCGTGAAGACTTCTGCATTCCTCGTCGAGGAGCCCGGTGGCGACTTCGTCCTCGCCGACGTCGAGCTCGAGGAGCCTCGCGACGACGAGGTCCTCGTCCGGATCGTGGCGACGGGCCTGTGCCACACCGACCTGACCGTCCCGACGATGCTGCCGCAGGAGATGCTGCCGACGGTCGTGGGGCATGAGGGCACCGGCGTCGTCGAGAAGGTGGGCTCGGGCGTGAGCGGCATCGAGGTCGGCGACCACGTCGTCCTCAGCTTCCGCTCGTGCCGCTCGTGCGGGCCGTGCCGGGCCGGCGACGTGGGCTACTGCGAGCAGTCGCTGCTGCTCAACTACATGGGCATGCGCGCCGACGGCTCGACGACCATGAAGCGTCACCAGGAGAACGGCGACAGCCAGGCCGTGTTCGGCAGCTTCTTCGGCCAGTCCAGCTTCGCCCGTCACGCCCTCGCGTACGCCGACAACTGCGTCGTCGTCGACAAGTCCCTCGACCTGACCCGGCTGGCCCCCTTCGCCTGCGGGTTCCAGACCGGGGCGGGCACCGTCCTCAACGTGCTCGACCCGGCGCCCGCCGAGGCGATCGTCGTCTTCGGCGCCGGCGCGGTCGGCCTCGCCGCCGTCGCCGCCGCCCGGGGCAGGGGCGTCGAGACCGTCGTCGCCGTCGACCCGGTGCCCGCGCGCCGCGCCATCGCCGAGGGGTACGGCGCACACGCGCTCGACCCGGGCGAGGAGGGCGCCGCGCCGGTCGAGGAGCGGGTCAAGGCGCTGACCGGCGGGGGAGCGGCGTACGCGATCGACACGACCGCGATCCCGGCCGTCGTCCTGCAGGCACAGCACTCGCTGCGCGCCCGCGGCCTGCTCGTCGCGCTCGGCCTCGGTGCCCCGGAGTACACGATCGACGCGATCGACCTGCTCTCGACCGGCAAGATCGTGCGCTCCTCGATCGAGGGGGAGGCCGATCCGCTGGTCACCATCCCCGAGCTGATCGGGCTGCGCGAGGCGGGCCGGTTCGACGTCGACCACCTGGTCACGACGTACCCGTTCGAGAAGATCGCGGACGCCGTCGCCGACTCGAAGGCGGGAACCGTGGTCAAGCCCGTGCTCGTCTGGGGGGAATAACCACGACTGTGCGACCATTGGGCTAGTCGAATACCGACCTGACACACCTTGGAGTGAGCATGAGCGACAGCTGCTGCGGAGGCGGCCACAGCCACGAGGCCCCCGGCGCGACCACGACCGTCGCGGCGCCGGTCGACTTCGAGCGCCGTGAGGACCAGATCAACCTGAGCCCGGTGGCGGCCACGAAGGTCAAGAGCCTGCTCGAGCAGGAGGGTCGCGACGACCTCTCCCTGCGCATCTCGGTGCAGCCCGGTGGCTGCTCGGGCCTGCGCTACCAGCTCTTCTTCGACGAGCGCACCCTCGACGGCGACGTCGTCACCGACTTCGACGGCGTGGGCGTCGTCGTCGACCGGATGAGCGTCCCCTACCTCAACGGTGCGGTCATCGACTTCGTCGACACCATCGAGAAGCAGGGCTTCACGATCGACAACCCGAACGCCACGGGTTCCTGCGCCTGCGGCGACAGCTTCAACTGACGCCGCACCGAGCAGACCACGAGGGGGCC
>NZ_BAABAC010000024.1:0-44376 GCF_039537225.1 Nocardioides ginsengisoli | reverse complement strand
CTCCTCCGGCAGCTTGCTGCCCCCGCTGCGCCGGAGACGCGCTCGGTCAGTCCAGGTGCCGCCGGCAGCGCGGCGGGAGGCGCTCCTCCGGCAGCTTGCTGCCCCCGCTGCGCCGGAGACGCGCCCGGTCAGTCCAGGTGGAGGTGGAGGGCGTTGGCGAGGCGCTGGGCGGCCTCGGAGATCTCGATGTCGCGCTTGGGGGTCTCCCGGGGGAGCTCGTCGAAGTGGATGCTGGGCGCCGGGCGGGTGGCCTTGACGGCCGCCTCGGCGAGCCGGCGGCTCACGGCCTCGCAGTCGGCGTGGAGTTCGGCGGGTGCGGCGAGCTCTTCGTAGGAGGACATGCCTCGAAGGTAAGCGTTACCGGAGGGTAGACCCAGGGGGATCGCCCCTCACGGAGGCTACGGCTCGGTTAACCTTTCGTATCGTGAATTCACCCACGGGCTCCCTCCTCATCGCCGGCTCGATCGCGACCGACCATCTGATGACGTTCGGCGGCAAGTTCGCCGACTCCCTGGTCGTCGATCAGCTCGACAAGCTCTCGGTCTCCTTCCTGGTCAACGACCTCGAGATCCGCCGGGGCGGCGTCGCCCCCAACATGTGCTTCGGCCTGGCCCGGCTCGGCCTGCGCCCGGTGCTCGTGGGGGCCGCGGGCGAGGACTTCGCCGACTACCGCTCGTGGCTCGAGCGCAACGGCGTCGACTGCGACTCCGTGCACATCTCCGAGAGCAAGCACACCGCCCGCTTCGTCTGCACCACCGACACCACGATGGCCCAGTTCGCCTCCTTCTACCCGGGCGCGATGAGCGACGCCAGCCAGATCGAGCTGCTTCCGATCGTCGAGCGCGTCGGCGCGCCGGCCTACGTCCTCATCGGCGCCGACGACCCCGACGCCATGAAGCGGCACACCGAGGAGTGCCGTCAGCGCGGCTACGCCTTCATCGCCGACTGCTCCCAGCAGCTCGCGTTCGCCGAGGGCGACCTGATCCGCGACCTCATCGACGGCGCGGCGATCCTGTTCTCCAACGAGTACGAGTCGCACGTCATCGAGAAGAAGACCGGCTGGAGCGCCGACGAGGTGCTCGCCAAGGTCGGCCTCCAGGTCACCACGCTCGGCAAGGACGGCGTCCGCGTGACCTCCAGCGACGGCACCTCCTTCGAGGTCCCCGCCGCCAAGGACGTCGCCGCGGTCGAGCCGACCGGCGTCGGCGACGCCTTCCGCTCCGGCTTCCTCGCCGCGCTCACCTGGGGCACCTCGCTCGAGCGCGCCGCCCAGGTCGGCTGCGTCCTCGCGGCCTACGTCGTCGAGACGGTCGGCACCCAGGAGTACGACTTCACCCACGAGCAGTTCGTGGCGCGCGTCCGCGACTCCTACGGTGACGAGGCCGGCGACGAGATCGGGCTGTACCTGTCGGTGCCGAGCGCGTCTCCGGCGCGGTAGGGGCAGCAAGCTGCCGGCGGCGCGCCTCCCGCCGCGCTGCCGGCAGTTGTACCTGTCGGTGCCGAGCGCGTCTCCGGCGCGGTAGGGCAGCAAGCTGCCAGCCCTTGACGTCTGGCTCAGCTCAAGCGTCGGACCACGTAGCGGGGCGCGCCGTCCGCGGCGCGCTCCTCTCCGACGTACTCCTGCCCGCGCATCCGGCACCACGCCGGTACGTCGTGCCGTGCCGCCGGGTCGCGGGCCACGACCGCCAGCAGCTCGCCCACGCCGACCGTCGGCAGCGCCTTCGCCAGCTCGATGATCGGGCGGGGGCAGGGCAGCTCGCGGCAGTCGATCTCGGTCATCGGCTCATTCACAGTCCGGCCCGCTCCCGGATCCCGGTGACCACCTCGCCGAGGGCGGCGCAGAAGGCGTCGACCTCCTCGGCGGTCGTGTCGCGTGTCAGCGAGACGCGGACGTTGCCGTGGGTGAGCGCGCCCATCGCCGCCAGCACGTGGCTCGGCTCGAGGGTCGACGCCGTACAGGCCGAGCCGCTGGCGACCCCGAAGCCGCGCTGCGCGAGCTCGCCGACGATCTCGTCGCCGCCGACGTAGAGGCAGGAGAACGTCACCAGGTGGGGGAGCCGGGCGACCGGGTCGCCGACCACCTCGGTGTCGGGCAGCGCGCCGGCCGTGGCACGGATCCGCTCGACGAGCGCGTACTGGCGCGCGGCCACCTCGTCCCGCTCGGCCAGCACCGCCTGGAGTGCGGCTGCCGCGGCGAGCGCCGCCGGGACGTTCGGGAAGCCGCCGGCCTCCTCGAGCCCGTCGTCGCCGGGGAACGGGTTGGTCCACCGCGTGCCCCGCCGTACGACGAGCACGCCGGCGCCCGCGGGACCACCCCACTTGTGCGCCGACGCGGTCATTGCCGACCAGCGCCGGGGGAGCGGGACGTGGCCGACCGCCGCCGCCGCGTCCACGAGCAGGGGGACGTCGTCGGGCAGGTCGAGGTCGTCGACCGGCTGCAGCGTGCCGACCTCCTGGTTGGCCGCCTGCAGCGCGACCGCGCCCACGCCCGGCTCGCGGGCCGCTGCGGCCATGGCGTCGAGGTCGACCCGCCCGGTCGAGTCGACGCCGACCGCCGCCGAGGCGGGAGCGGGGCGCCAGGTCGCCGCGTGCAGGACCGAGGAGTGCTCGACGGCGCCGTGGACGATGCCGTCACGACCGGTCGCCGCGGTCAGCCCGAGCAGCCCGCGGTGCACCGCGTCGGTGCCCGAGGCCGTGAACGCCACCTCGTCGGGCCGGACGTCGAGCGCCTCGGCCACCACCGCCCGCGCGTTGTCGAGCAGCAGCCGGGCGTCGCGCCCGGCGCGGTGCAGCCGGCGCGGGTCGGCGTACCCCCGGTCGAGGGCCGCCAGGAGCGTGTCGCGGGCCGCCGGATGGAGCCGCTCGGAGGACGCCGCGTCGAGGTAGACCTCGGAGCCACTTGTCACACCCTGACCCTACGGCCGACGGCGCATCCGGAGCCGCCCGCCCTGCAGCTTGCTGCCGGTTCGGCGGCGCAGACGCGCTCGGCCGGAGTGTGTTGAACGGTCTGGTAACGCTGCGACCACGCTCAGGGCAGGCGGCACGCCCCCGCAACGACCCACCCCGCGGCCCGGCCGGGGTCGCCCTCCGCTAGTGTTCGCAGTAATTCTGACCCTCGAGAGGAAGGCTCGTTCGTGGGCTGGTGGCACCCCGAGCGCACGCGCGGCGCGCAGCGACGAATCCGTCGTTCGCTCCCGCTCGCCGGATTCGTCGTACTCGCGATCGCCCTGAGCGGTTGCTCCACCGACACGCAGCTGGAGCGCTTCGGCATGCCGGAGATCGTGTCCGAGCAGGGCACGCACATCCTGCATCTGTGGCAGGGCGCCTGGATCGCCGCGCTGGTGACCGGTGTCATCACGTGGGCGCTCATCATCGGCGTCCCGATCTGGTTCCGTCGCCGTTCCGACGACGAGGTCCCGGTGCAGACGCGCTACAACCTGCCGGTCGAGATCTTCTACACGATCTTCCCCGTCATCATGGTGATCGCGTTCTTCTCGCACACGGTCCGCGTGCAGAACATCGCCCTCGAGCACGTCAAGCCCGACGTGGTGGTCAAGGTCGTCGGCCAGAAGTGGCAGTGGACGTTCAACTACCCCGACTCGGTGCAGACCCCCGAGGGCACCAACGTCTTCGTCGCCGGCACCGGTGACGACATCCCGACCCTGGTGATCCCGGTCCACAAGACCGTCGAGTTCCAGCTCTACAGCCCCGACGTCATCCACGACTTCGGCATCCCGGCCTTCGCGATGCGCATGGACGTCGTCCCGGGCAACCACAACTCGTACCAGGTCACCCCGACCGAGACCGGTCAGTACGCCGGCAAGTGCTACGAGCTCTGCGGCGCCTACCACTCGCGGATGCTGTTCAACGTCAAGGTCGTGACCGAGGCCGAGTACCAGGCCTACCTCACCGACCTGTCGAAGAACCCCGACAACGTGTCGGAGTCGCCGGTCCAGGGTGGTAAGTACGCCACGACGCTCATCAACGACGAGGGAGACCACGAGTGACGACGCTCGCGCGTTCCACGGACCTCACCCAGCGCAAGCCGCTGGGGAAGCAGCTCGTCAGGATCATGACGACGACCGATCACAAGCTGATCGGCAACCTGTACTTCGGCACCGCCATGGCGTGGTTCATCGCCGCGGGCATCATGGCGCTGATCATCCGTTCCGAGCTGGCCTACCCCGGTAGCCAGCTGGTCAACGAGGAGCTCTACAACCAGCTCTTCACGATGCACGGCACGATCATGCTGCTGCTGTTCGCGACGCCGCTGTTCTTCGGCTTCGGCAACGCGATCATGCCGCTGCAGATCGGCGCGCCGGACGTCGCCTTCCCGCGACTCAACATGTTCAGCTACTGGCTGTACCTGTTCGGCGGCCTGATCGCCGGCGCGGGCTTCCTCACCCCCCAGGGTGCGGCGTCCTTCGGCTGGTTCGCCTACTCGCCGCTGTCCGACTCGGTCAACAGCCCCGGCGTGGGCGGCGACCTGTGGATCATGGGTCTGTGGATGGGTGGTCTCGGCACCATCCTGGGTGCGGTCAACTTCATCACCACGATCATCTGCATGCGGGCGCCCGGCATGACCATGTTCCGGATGCCGATCTTCGTGTGGACCGTGCTGATCACCGCGATCCTGGTGCTGATCGCCTTCCCGATCCTCGCCGGCGCGCTGCTCTCGCTCGAGGCCGACCGCCAGATCGGCGCCCACGTCTTCGACACCTCACACGGCGGCGCCATCCTCTGGCAGCACCTGTTCTGGTTCTTCGGACATCCCGAGGTCTACATCATCGCGCTGCCGTTCTTCGGCATCATCTCCGAGATCCTCCCGGTCTTCAGCCGCAAGCCGATCTTCGGCTACATCGGCCTGGTCGGCGCGACCCTCGGCATCGCGATCCTCTCGGTGGCCGTCTGGGCGCACCACATGTTCGTCACCGGGGCGGTCAACCTGCCGTTCTTCTCCGGCATGACCTTCCTGATCGCGGTGCCGACCGGTGTGAAGTTCTTCAACTGGATCGGGACGATGTGGGGCGGGTCCGTACGCATGGACACCCCCATGCTCTGGTCGATCGGCTTCCTCACGACCTTCCTCTTCGGTGGCCTGACCGGCATCATCCTGGCCAGCCCGCCGCTCGACTTCCACGTCTCCGACTCCTACTTCGTGGTGGCGCACTTCCACTACACGGTGTTCGGCACGGTCGTGTTCGCGATGTTCGCCGGCTTCTACTTCTGGTGGCCCAAGCTGACCGGCCGGATGCTCGACGAGCGCCTCGGCAAGATCCACTTCTGGCTGCTGTTCATCGGCTTCCACACCACCTTCTTGATCCAGCACTGGCTGGGCATCGAGGGCATGCCGCGTCGCTACGCCGACTACCTGCCCGGTGACGGCTGGGAGTTCATGAACCAGGTGTCGACCATCGGCGCCTTCATCCTGGCCTCCTCGCTGCTGCCCTTCTTCTACAACGTCTACGTCTCCCGCAAGGGTCCGCTCGTCAACACCGACGACCCGTGGGGCTGGGGCCGGTCGCTGGAGTGGGCCACGAGCTGCCCGCCGCCGCGCCACAACTTCCACCGGATCCCGCGGATCCGTTCGGAGTCGCCGGCCTTCGACCTCCACCACCCGGAGATCGCCGCCATCGAGATGTACGACGACGAGGACGCGGCCGAGCTGGCCGGTACGAAGGGGGCTGACGCCTGATGAAGGTCGAAGCATGGATCTTCGGCGTGACCACGCTGTTCCTGGTGCTGGTCAGCCCGGCGTACTGGTTCATCACCGACGCCAGTGACCACGGCGCCGACTGGACCGGCACCTCCGCCCTGGTCATGACCACGCTCCTGTGCGCGATGGTCACCCTCTACATCGGCTTCCACGCCAACCGCATGGATGCCCGTCCCGAGGACCGCAAGGACGGCGAGATCGCCGAGGGCGCGGGCGAGCTGGGCTTCTTCCCGCCGTACTCCTGGTGGCCGCTCTGGTGCGCCGCCACCCTCGGCCTGATCGTCTTCTCGCTGGCCGTGCTCGCGTGGTGGCTGTTCATCATCGGGATCGTGCTTGGCGCGATCGCGGTGAGCGGCTGGATCTTCGAGTACTACCGCGGCGACTACGCCCACTAGTTCATTCGGCCGAGCGCGTCCTCGGCGCCCTGGGGGCAGCAAGCTGCCAGGGGGCGCCTCCCGCCGCGCTGCCGGCCAGGGACTCAGCTCGCCCGATCGCTCACTGTCGGCGGGGTCACACTCCGGTGTGACACCGCCGACGTGCTTGCTGACGGGTTTTCTGGGCGCCGCCAGTTACCCTTTGTCGGTGAACTTCCCCGTCACCCCCCGTCGCCCGCGCGCGCTGCGCGCCGCCGCCGTCCTCGCGACGGTGGCCCTCCTGGCCGCCGGTTGCGACGGCTCCGGATTCTCCCCGGGTGGGGGTGGCGGGTCCTCCGCCGACGAGACCACCGCCGCGGCGGCCGTCGAGGCGGTCGTGACGACCAATGTCGCCGACAAGGCGACCGGCGTCCCGGTCGACAAGGTCGTGCGGGTCAGTGCCGAGCACGGCACGATCAGCTCGGTCGTGGTGCGCTCCGCGGCCGGCCCGGTCACCGGACGTCTCGTCGCCAACGGCGCCCGCTGGGTGTCCGTGGGCGGCCTCGAGCCCGCCACCCGCTACCGCGTCCGTGCCGTCGCCAAGAACGGCGAGGGCAAGTCGGTCGAGAGCATCTCGAGCTTCACCACCCAGGCGCTGTCCCTCGACCAGCAGGCCTATCCCTCCGTGGCGCCCCTGCAGGGCGAGACGGTCGGCGTCGGCATGCCGGTCGTGGTGTCCTTCGACCTGCCGGTGCAGGACAAGGCGAGCTTCGAGCGGCACATGACGGTGACGTCGACGCCGGCGCAGGCCGGTTCGTGGCGCTGGGTGAGCGACACCGTCGCCCACTGGCGGCCGAAGACCTACTGGCAGGCCGGCACTTCGGTCAGCGTCGACATCGGCATCAACGGCGTCTCCGCCGGCGGCGGCGTCTACGGCCAGGAGGACCGCAAGGTCTCCTTCAAGATCGGTGACGCGCACGTCTACAAGGTCAACGCGCAGACCCACCAGATGAAGGTCTTCTCCAACGGCAAGCTGCTGCGCACCATCCCGATCACGACCGGCAAGCCGGGCTTCATCACCCGCTCCGGCACCAAGGTGATCATGGAGAAGTTCGCTCAGCGCCGGATGAACTCCGAGACGGTCGGCATCCCCGCCGGCTCGGCCGAGGCCTACGACATCAACGACGTGAAGTGGGCGATGCGGCTCACCAACTCCGGTGAGTTCATCCACGCCGCGCCGTGGTCGGTCGGCTCGCAGGGCCACGCCAACGTCTCCCACGGCTGCACCGGCATGAGCACCGACAATGCTGCCTGGCTCTACGCGATGAGCCGCCGCGGCGACGTCGTCGAGTACGTCGGCACCAACCGGCCGATGGAGTCCGACAACGGCTACGGCGACTGGAACATCCCGTGGAAGACCTATCGGGCCGACTCCGCGCTCGGCTGAGTGTTCGGCGGAGTGGTCGGCTGAGTGTTCGGCTGAGTGCTCGGCGGAGTGCTCGGCGGAGTGCTCGGCGGAGTGCTCGGCTGAGGGCTCAGCTGAGGGCTCACGGGTAGCCGACGAGCTGCTCCTCGCTGAGGATGAACCAGCCGTCCAGCCACACGTAGTGCATGACGACGGCGCCGACCGCGATCGCGGCGACGATGAGCCCGCGCACCCGCCGGCTCGAGCGCCAGCCGAGCTCGGCGAACGGGAAGCAGAAGATCAGCGTCAGCATCCCGTACCGGATGATGCTCGGCGTCGGCCGCGCGGAGGCCAGCAGGAAGGCGCTGTAGGACGCCGCCCAGAACCGCAGCTCGACCGGCCAGCGACGCGCGTCCGGCCGGAACAGCATCCAACCGGCCGCCGCGACCGCGACGCCGACCACGAAGGTCATCGCGGCGCCCATGGTCCACGAGGAGACCAGCCACGACTCCCAACCCGCGCCGGGGTCGGCCCAGGCCGCCTGGGTCTTCGGGTAGGCGTCGAGGCGCCCGGTGACGAGCGCGGCCGTCAGCGGCCACAGCACGAAGCCGACCGCCGTGCTGGCCGCGGCGAGCGCGAGCCCGCCGTACGTGGTGCGGGGGAGGGGGCCCTCCTGTCGCCGTCGCATCAGCGCATGCAGCACGACGACCGGCCCGAACGCGATCGCGATCGGGCGGGTGAAGCCGAGGACGATCATCGCCACGCAGAACCAGCCGTACCGTCGCCGCCGCAGCAGGTCGAGCGCCGCCACGACGACCAGCAGGCCCAGGCCCTCGCTGTAGGCGGTCACGAACGTCGGCGCCGCGGGGAACGCGTTGATCGCGATGACCAGCCCCGCCGCGAGCCACGGACCCGCGTGCTCCCGGACCAGCCGGTAGAGCCAGCAGAACGCGATCGTGCTGGTCAGCACGCTCACCAGGCTGGCCGCGACGACGAACGAGCCGCCGGTCAGCGGCATGAGCACGCGGACGAGCGTGGGGTAGAGCGGGAGGAAGGCCCACGGGTTCATGGTGACCACGCCGTGGTGGTCCGTCGGCAGGTCGCCGGGATAGCCATGCTCGGCGATCGTCTGGTACCACTGCCCGTCCCAGTTGGTCGCGACCCCGAGGAAGCCGGGATCGGCGGGGTGGTGGACGTGGATGTAGGCGTTGTCGGCGAAATCGTCGGTGGAGACCTGGTGGGCGCTGACGACCTCGATCAACAGGATGTCGAGCAGGCGCGTCAGCAGGCAGGCGGCCAGCGGGACCCAGTAGTAGGTCAGCAGGGTCCCCAGACGGCGCTGGATGCCCTTCTCGCGGCGCTGCTGGAGCATGGAGTCCCCTTTCCGCGCCGAGGTTAGTCGCGCAGCGCTGCTCGGGGCAGGGGAGTGGCGCAGGTCTGGGCGTTCGGACCGGGGTGGTCTAGTCCTTCTGGGCCATCTGCGTCCGCCCCCTGCGCCGACCCGGCACAAACTGGCTCGCGAAATGCACTGACCCGGCACAAACCGGCTCGTGAAATGCACTGACCCGGCGGAAACTTCTGCCGGCTCGATCATCGGCGGGGATCGCATCAACCAGGTTCACCGGATCCGCGCCGATCACCCACGGCGGGCCACGGCTCTGCCCAAAAAAGAACCGGCCGCCACCCCCGGGGGAGTGGCGGCCGGTACGGCGTACTCAGTGGTCGGCGGGACCGTGCCGGTTGGGGCCGGCGGCGATCTGCGACTCGAGCTCGTGCAGCTCGTGCTCGGCGTGGTGCTGAGCCTCGTGCAGCTCCTCGGCGGTCGGCTTCTGGACGTTGTCCGCGAAGAACAGCCGGGCGAGCTTGGCCCGCAGCTTGCGCACGCGCAGCTCGCGACCGGTCGCACCCGAGGCCTCGATCTCCTCGTCCGTCTCCGGACGCGGGTCGTCGTCGCGCGCGGTGAGCGCGTAGGCCTTGCCCTGGGGGAGCGGCAGGTGCTTCTCGGCGTAGGCGCCCTCGGCGGAGCGGACCAGGACGCCCGACTCGTAGCCGTGGAGCAGCTTCTCCTCGTCGTGACGCTGCAGCGAGATGCACCAGCGACGCGTGATGTAGAAGGCGATGGCCGGTCCGATGAACACCGCGCCACGCATGAAGTACGTGATCTCGTTGATGCTCAGGTGCAGCTTGATCGCGATGATGTCGTTGCCGCCCGCGGCCCAGGCGAGGCCGTAGAAGGTCATCAGCGAGGCCATGATCGCGGTGCGCGTCGGAGCGTTGCGCGGGCGCTGGAGCAGGTGGTGCTCACGCTTGTCGCCGGTGATCCACGACTCGATGAACGGCAGCGCCATCAGGATCATCAGCATCAGCGGAGGCATCACCAGGATCGGGATCATGATGTTCCACGAGAGCGTGACGCCCCAGATGTGGGTCTCCCAGGCCGGGATGATGCGGAGCAGACCGTCGGGCCAGCCCATGTACCAGTCAGGCTGCGAGCCCGCGGTGACCTTGGACGGGTCGTAGGGGCCGTACTTCCAGACCGCGTTGATCGAGAACAGGCCGCCCATCGTCGCGATGACACCGAAGACGATGAAGAAGAAGCCGCCCGCCTTCGCCGCGTAGACCGGGAGCATCGGGTAGCCGACGACGTTCTCCTCGGTGCGACCGGGGCCGGCCCACTGGGTGTGCTTGTGGTAGACGAGCAGCAGCATGTGGGCGGCGACCAGCGCGAGCAGCAGACCCGGGATGAGCAGGATGTGCATCGCGTAGAAGCGGGGGATGATCGCGTCGCCCGGGAACTCGCCGCCGAACAGGAAGAACGACATATAGGTGCCGACGACCGGCGAGGCCTTCATGAAGCCGTCCGCGGCCCGGACGCCGGTGCCGGAGAGCAGGTCGTCAGGCAGCGAGTAGCCGGTGAAGCCCTCGATGGTGCCGAGGAGCAGCAGCAGGCAGCCGATGATCCAGTTCAGCTCGCGCGGCTTGCGGAACGCGCCGGTCAGGAAGACGCGGAGCATGTGGATCATCATCGAGGCGATGAAGATCATCGCGCCCCAGTGGTGCATCTGCCGCATGAGCAGACCGCCACGGACGTCGAACGAGATGTCGAGCGCCGAGGCGTACGCCGACGACATGTGCACGCCGCGCAGCGGGTCGTAGGCGCCGTTGTACTGGACCTCGCTCATGCTCGGGTCGAACCAGAGCGTGAGGAAGACACCGGTCAGCAGGACGACGACGAAGCTCCACAGGGCGATCTCGCCCAGCATGAAGGACCAGTGGTCGGGGAACACCTTGCGGATGTTCTTCTTCATCATCGAGCCGAGGCCGAGACGCTCGTCGGCCCAGGTGGCGATCGCACCGGCGCGCTGAGCGCCCTTGGTGGTCGCGGGGGTCGTGCTGTTGGTCGAGGCGACCTTGCTCAGATCAACGCTCATAGTAGTCACGCTCCCAGAAGCTCGGGCCGACCGGCTCGTCGAAGTCGCGCTGGGCGACGAGGTAGCCCTCGTCGTCCACGGCGATGGGCAGCTGCGGCAGCGGGCGTCCGGCGGGGCCGAAGACGACGCGGCCGGAGTCCGCCAGGTCGAAGGTGGACTGGTGGCACGGGCACAGCAGGTGGTGCGTCGTGCGCTCGTTCAGCGAGATCGGGCAACCGACGTGGGTGCAGATCTTGGAGTAGGCCACGATGCCCTGGACGTCCCAGTTGGCGCGACTCTTGCCGTGGGCGTCCTTGCCGGGCTTGATGTCCTCGGGCTGCATGCGCAGCAGGATCAGCGACGCCTTGGACTTGTGGATCTGCAGGTTGACACCCTCGACCTCGGTCGGGTCGATGCCGTAGCGCTCGGGGTTGTGCAGCGCGTCGGGCTGGCAGTTGACCAGGTCGCCGATCTCGAGGTCGGAGGCCAGGATCGGGGTCCAGATGCCGTCGCGGACGATGCGCATCGGGGCCGACTTCGTCCCCTTGCCCCAGATCGTGTGGTAGAGCTTGTCGCCCGGCAGCGGGCCGAGGTCGCGCAGCATCACGACCGCCGGCAGGCCGAGCAGGCCGACCGCGCCGAGGAGTGAGTTGCGGATCAGCGGACGACGTCCGATGCCCGACTCGTTGATGCCGTCGGTGAGCGCCTGGACGGCGACCTCGCGGTCGGCGTCGCTGGAGCGGGCCGGGTGGCGCAGCTCCATGATCTCGTGGTCGGCCATGAGCTTGCGGGCCCAGTGGATGACGCCGACGCCGATGAACATCAGCGCGAGGCCGAGGCTCAGGCCCAGGGCCATCGTGGACGCGCCGAAGCCCGCCACGATCGTCCAGTTGTCACCGATGTCGAGGGTGAAGTACGCGACCAGGAAGAGGACCGTGCAGACGGCCGACAGGCCGAACAGCGTGGCCACCTGGCGCTCCGCGCGCTTCTCCTTGGCGGGGTCGACGTCGGTCGGCCGCCAGTGGTGCTCCGGGAGACCCGGGTCGGCGATCGGCCCGGCGGGGACCAGCTCGCCCCCGTGGGGGTCGGAGTGGGTGTCGTGTGCGTCGCTCACGCTGCCGCCTCGTCCTTCTTCTTGCTCGAGCGGGTGGTGTGTGCCGCGATCCAGACGGCGAAGCCGACCAGGAGGCCGAGGCCGAAGATCCAGGCGATGATGCCCTCACTCACGGGGCCGAGGCTGCCGAGCGTG
Organism: Nocardioides ginsengisoli; assembly: GCF_039537225.1. Lineage (NCBI taxonomy): Bacteria > Bacillati > Actinomycetota > Actinomycetes > Propionibacteriales > Nocardioidaceae > Nocardioides > Nocardioides ginsengisoli. Next base: position 32,243 of record NZ_BAABAC010000024.1, on the reverse strand, counting down.
AGACCGCTGTAGCTGGGCGCCTTGTTCAGCTCGTTGAGGTAGGCGATGACGGCCTTCTTGTCCTCCGGCGGGATGTTGCCGTCGGAGAAGGTGTCCATCGACTGCGGACCGGTGAGCATCGCCTCGTAGATGTGCTTGGAGTCGACGCCGCGGATCTTGGGGGCGAAGCCGCCGCGCGGCATGGCGCCGCCGGAGCCCTCGAAGTTGTGGCACGCCGTGCAGTTGGCGAGGAAGATCTGGCCGCCGCGGACGACGAGCGCGTCGATCTGGTCCTGGCTCATGCCATCGGTGGAGTAGAGCTCCTTGTCCGGGATGGCCGGACCGGTGCCGAGCGAGCCGACGTACGCCGCGAGGGCCGCCGTCTCCTCCTTGGTGAAGACGGACTCCTTCCGCGGAGCCTGGACGCCGGGCTGGGCCATCGGCATCCGGCCGGTGCTGACCTGGAAGTCGACGGCGGCGGCGCCGACGTCGGTCAGGGCCGGGCCGTACTGCGAGCCGCCCTGGGTGAGGACGCCCTCACCGTTCTGGCCGTGGCAGAAGGCGCAGCTGACGATGAAGAGCTGCCGGCCCTCCTTGATCAGCGCCTGCTGGTCGGTGTTCGAGTCTGCCTGGGCAGGCGCGAACGCGGCGTACAGGCCACCGGTCAGGAGGAGGCCGCACACCAGCACCAGGAGGCCGGCGATCGGGCCGCGGCGGTGCCGGGAGAGGCGACCGGCGGAGCGGTTCAGAAGGCGCACAATCAGTCCTTGCGAGTCCGGGTCGGGCGTGGGGTCACTTGATGAGGTAGATCGTCGCGAACAGGCCGATCCAGACCACGTCGACGAAGTGCCAGTAGTACGAGACGACGATCGCGCTGACCGCCTGCTCGTGGGTGAAGCGCTTGGCGACGTAGGTGCGGCCCAGGACGAAGAGGAAGGCGATCAGACCGCCGGTCACGTGGATGCCGTGGAAGCCGGTGGTCAGGTAGAACATCGTGCCGTAGCCGTCGTGGGGGATCGTGACGCCCTCGTGGATCAGCTCGGAGTACTCCAGGGCCTGGCCGCCGATGAAGATCGCGCCCATGACGTAGGTGAGGATGAACCACTCACGCAGACCCCACTTGCCCACCTGGAGCAGCGAGCCGGCACGGCTCACCTGACCCCGCTCCGCGGCGAAGACGCCCAGCTGGCAGGTGAACGACGAGAGCACCAGGATCGTGGTGTTGATCGAGGCGAACGGGACGTTCAGCAGCTGGGTGTTCTCCGACCACATCTCGGGCGAGACCGAGCGGATCGTGAAGTACGACGCGAAGAGCGCCGCGAAGAACATGAGCTCGCTGGACAGCCAGATGATGGTGCCGACGGCGACCATGCTCGGTCGGTCGTGCTGGCCGTGAAGGCGCGAAGCCGGGAGGGATGCCGTTGCAGAGGTCGCCACGGGCGCCATTATTGCCTCATCGGTTGCCGGGGGCATCCCGACCCCCCGGTTCGGGCGCGTTCCACGCGGCACCTACGCTCAAAGACGTGTCTACAGGGTGGGTGGTGACCGCGGCGGCCGGGAGCGTCCAGGACCTCCCGCCGTTCGACGCGGGCGCGTTCTGGGGCCAGTGGGGCCTCGAGCCGCTGCCGCTGGTGATCACCGTGTGGGCCACCGGCCTCTACCTCGTCGGCGTCGCCTCGCTGCGTCGCCGCGGCGACGCCTGGCCGGTCGGCCGGTCGATCGCCTGGGTCGTCGGGATGCTGGCGTTCTACGTGGCGACGTCGTCCGGGCTGGCGGCCTACGACACGGTGCTGCTGAGCGCCCACATGGTCCAGCACATGGTGCTGTCGATGGTCGTGCCGCTGTCCCTGGCGCTGGGCGCCCCGGTCACGTTGGCGCTGCGCACCCTGCCGCGCCGGCCCCGCGGCTGGCTGCTGGCGGTGCTGCACTCCCGGTTGGCCAAGGTGCTCGGCTTCCCGCCGCTGACCTTCGCGCTCTACGTGCTCTCGCCGTGGGCGCTCTATTTCTCCGGCTGGTACGACGCGTCGCTGCGCTCGACGTACGTCCACGAGATGATGCATGTGCACCTGGTGCTGGTCGGCGCCCTCTTCTTCTGGCCGATCGTGGGCGTCGACCCCCTGCCCGGCCGGGTCGGCCACCCGTTCCGGGTGCTGCTCACCGTGATGACCCTGCCTTTCCACGCCTTCCTCGGCGTCACGATCATGGGGCAGAAGGCGCTCCTCGGCGGTGACTGGTATCCCTCGCTCCACCACGGCCCGCTCGGCGCCTGGCTGCCCGACCCCGAGGCCGACCAGCGGCTCGCCGGCGGGATCCTCTGGGGTGCGGGCGACCTGGTCGGCCTGGTCTTCTTCGTCATCCTCTTCGTGCAGTGGGTGCGCTCGTCGCTGAAGGAGGCCGAGCGGGAGGATCGCCGCCTCGATCGGCTGGAGCGGCTGGAGCGGCTGGAGCGGCTGGAGCGGCGGGAGGAGCGGGAGCGGCTCGCCGCGGCGGACGTCACACCCCCGGACCCCGGGCCGTCCGAGTAGCATCGCGCGGGTGAGCTCCACGAAGCCTCTGAAGGTGCTGGTCTACAGCGACGACGTGCACACCCGCGAGCAGGTCATCCTGGCGCTGGGCCGCCGTCCCCACCCGGACCTGCCCGAGCTGGAGTACGTCGAGGTGGCGACCGAGCCGGTCGTCATCCAGAACATGGACGCCGGCCACCTCGCGCTCGCGATCCTCGACGGCGAGGCGGTCCCGGCCGGTGGCATGGGCATCGCCAAGCAGCTCAAGGACGAGATCCGCGACTGCCCGCCCCTGCTCGTCCTGACCGGGCGTCCCCAGGACGCCTGGCTCGCCACCTGGTCGCGCGCCGACGCCGCCGTACCGCACCCGATCGACCCGATCCAGCTCGCGGAGGCGGTCGTCTCGCTGCTCCGCTCGCGCGTCCCGGCGTGAACACGGCGGTGACCTGGCCCGACGTCCTCGGCACGCTCGTCGCGGGGGAGGACCTCGCGCCGGAGCAGGCGACCTGGGCGATGGGCGAGATCCTGGCCGGCGCCGCCTCGCCCGCGCAGATCGCGGGCTTCGTCGTGGCGCTGCGCGCCAAGGGCGAGTCGATCGACGAGCTGACCGGCCTGGTCGACGCGATGTACGCCGTGATGACCCCGATCAGCATCCCCGGACGGCTGCTCGACGTGGTCGGCACCGGCGGCGACCGCTCGTTCTCGGTCAACATCTCCACGATGGCGGCGATCGTCGCGGCCGGCGCGGGCGCGCGCGTGGTCAAGCACGGCAACCGCTCGGCGTCCTCGAAGTCCGGCACGGCCGACGTCCTCGAGGCGCTGGGCGTCCGGCTCGACCTGCCGGTCGACCGGGTGGCCGCGGTCGCCGACGAGGCCGGCATCACCTTCCTCTTCGCCGCCGCCTTCCACCCCGCGATGCGTCATGCCGCGGTCCCGCGCAAGGAGCTCGGGATCGGGACGGCGTTCAACGCGCTCGGCCCGCTCTCCAACCCGACCAAGCCCGCCGCACAGGCCATCGGCTGTGCCGACCCGCGGCTGGCGCCGGTGATGGCGGGCGTGTTCGCCCGCCGCAGCGTCGACGCCTGGGTGTTCCGGGGCGACGACGGGCTCGACGAGCTGACCACGACCACCACCTCGCGGCTGTGGGTCGTCCACGGCGGCGAGGTGCGCGAGACCACCGTCGACCCGACCGCGCTCGGCCTTCCGATCGCGACGACCGAGGACCTGCGCGGCGGCGACGCCCGCCACAACGCGGGCGTGGTGCTCGACCTGCTCGACGGCAAGCAGGGGCCCGTGCGCGACGCCGTCCTGCTCAACGCGGGCGCGGCTCTCGCCGTCTACGACGCCCCGGGCGAGCCCGTCGACGAGGCCCTCGCCGCCGGCATCGCGCGCGCCGCCGAGGCGATCGACTCCGGCGCGGCGCGCGCCACGCTCGACCGCTGGGTCGCGGCTAGCGCGGGCTGAGCAGCACCAGGTCGCCCGCGCGCTGGTCGACCCGCCAGCCGAGCTCGAGCAGCGCGTAGGTGAGCGGCTCGTCCTCGGGCAGCAGCGCGGCCGCGGGATGGAGCCGCCCGAGGGTGTCGTCCCAGTGGGGCTCGAGCCGGCCGAGGTCGACGTAGCGTGCGAGCTCGGCGTCGGTGTAGACGTCGCCGTAGCCGTGCAGAGGGACGTCGAGCCGCGGCTCGGTCCACAGCAGGACGCCACCCGTCGGCCAGTCGGTCACCACGAGGCTGCCCGCGGGCAGCTGGCCGAGCCGGTCGGCGAACGGCCGCACCGGGGTCGCCGCGTCGTCGACGATCCGCTGGAAGGGCGCCACGACCACGACCAGCGCGCCCAGCACGGCGACCAGCGCCAGCTCGCGGGCGCCGAGCCGGGGCCGGCTTCCGCGGCGACCGAGCTCGGACGCCACGACCACCGCGAGGGTGATCACGGCGAGCGGCACGGTGCGCCCCGAGTAGACGGCGAAGGCGCCGCCGAGCGCCAGCAGGCCGATGTCGTAGGGCCGGACCTCCGCGCGGCGTACGAGCAGCAGCACCGCGGCGGCGAGCAGCGCGGCGAGCGGTGCGGCGCCGAGGCTGAGGAGGTGGGGGACGTTCCACTCGCCGAAGTACTCCGAGCGGGAGTTGACCTCGAGCACGGCCGTCAGCAGCCGCGGGCCGACGGGGGTGACCAGCGCGAAGCCGAGCATCAGCACCGGTACGGCGAGCAGCTCGGCCGAGCGGCGCCGCCCCGGCCGCTGCTCGACGACGAGCAGCACCGCGAGGAAGGCGCACACCGCGACGCCGATGATCCACATGCCGTGGCTGGTCGCCCACACCCAGCCGAGCGGTCCCAGCAGCCAGGGGGCGCGGCCGGTGCGGCGGGCGCGGTCCCAGGCGGCGAGGACCAGGATCAGGAAGAGATAGCTCAGCACCTGCGGGCGCAGCGACAGGCTGGGCAGGCAGCCGAGGACGACGACGGCGCTCAGCGCGACCGCGACGCCGGGGCCGGCGTAGCGGCGCAGCAGCAGGTGGACGGCGGCGACGAACACCACGACGACCAGTGCGAAGAGCACCACCAGACCCGAGCGGCCCAAGGTGTCGGACAACCACGACATCCCCATCTGCGGCAGCCACTGCGTCGGCGCCCAGTCGGCCGTCGACGCCGCGCTGAGCTGGCCGGGATGGCTCACCGACCAGCCGTGGCGGAACTCCTCACCGAAGCGCAGGTGGAAGTAGGTGTCGAACGAGCGGAACGGCCGCCGGACCAGCGCCACCAGCAGCGCCGTCAGGAGCAGGCCGATCAGCAGCGGCGTCACGCGGGCGAGCAGCGGGAAGCGCGGCTCGCTCCGCAGGCCCTGCGCCACCGGCGCGGTCACGATCAGTCGAGCCCGATGGAGAACGCCGCCTCGAGGTCGTGGCGCGAGTAGGCCCGGTAGGCGATGTGGGTCTCGGTGTCGACGACGCCCTCGACCTTGTTGAGCCGGTCGGCCACCACGGTGGCGATGTCGTCGTGCGAGCTGACCCGGACCAGCGCGATCAGGTCGATCTGGCCGGTCACCGAGTAGACCTCGCTCACGCCCTCCAGCGCCGCGATCGCCTCGGCGACCTCGGGGATCCGAGCGGTCTCGGCCTGGACGAACACGATGGCGGTGATCATGGGCCAACTCTAGTGACCAGCGGCGTGCCGGTGTGGCGCCCCGCGCCCTGCACCGGGCAGGCCCACTCGCCGACCACCTCGACCAGCCGGACGCCGGGCGACTCGAGCCAGCGCAGGATCTGCTCGGACTCCTCGGCCGAGGCCGCCGGTGTCGGGCCGATGGTGGGCAGGACGGTCTCGGCGCTCGCGCGCAGGCCCTCGACGTAGGTCACGGCGTCGGCGCCGGGCGGGATCACGCCGGCGGCGGCGAGGCGGCCGTGGCGGACGACGTGGACCGCCCAGCGGCCGTCGTCCTCGCGGCGGGCGGCGACCACCTCGGGGCAGCCGGTGAGCGCGGTCAGCCGCTGGGTGCGGGCGGCGGCGCGGACGAAGTCGGCGAGCCGGTCGCGGTGGTGGGCGGCCTCCTCGAAGCGCTCCTCGGCGGCGAGGGCGCTCATCCGCGCCTGGACCAGGTCGACCACGTCGTCGGGACGGCGGAGCAGGGTGTCGCGCAGCTGGCGGACGACGGCGGCGTAGGTCTGCGGGTCGACGCTGCCGTCGCAGGGGGAGAGGCAACGGTGCATCTCGGCCAGCACGCAGGCGCTGCGGTGGGGCTGGCGGGCGAGCCGGTCGTTGCACTGCCGGATCGGGAACACCTCGTGCAGGGCGGCCAGCGAGCTCTCGGCCGCCGACGTGGAGGAGAAGGGGCCGAGATAGTCGGCGTCGTCGTCGAGGATCCGCTTGACCAGCGACAGCCGCGGCCACGGCTCGCGGGTCAGCTTGAGCCAGGTGACCTTCTCGGGGTGGCGCGAGCGGCGGTTGTAGGGCGGCTTGTGCTCGGCGATCAGGCGCAGCTCGCGCACCGACGCCTCGAGCGGGGTGGCGCACTCGACCGCGCTGACCGAGGAGGCGATCTGCACCATCTCGCCGATGCGGGTGCGCTTCTCGGAGGCGGTGAAGTAGCTGCGCACCCGGCGCCGCAGGTCGCGCGAGGTGCCGATGTAGAGGACCCGCGAGCGGTCGTCGCGGAACAGGTAGACCCCCGGCGCGTGGGGGAGCTGGTCGGCCAGATGGCGCTTGCGGCGGGCGGCGCCGGCCACCTTGGAGGAGTAGCCCTGCAGCTCCTCCAGGGTCTGGACGCCCAGCCCGCCGAGGCGCTCCATCAGGCCGTGCAGGACGTCGACCGTGGCCCGCGCGTCGGCGAGCGCGCGGTGGTTGGGCGTCGTGCCGGACCGGAAGACGCGGGCCAGCGACGACAGCTTGTGGTTGGGCGACTCGTCGCGGGTGACCACGTGGCGGGCCAGCTTGACCGTGTCGAGGATCTCGAAGTCGGGCCAGGCGATGTCGAGCTGGAGCGCGTTGTGCTTGAGGAAGCCCACGTCGAAGCGGGCGTTGTGGGCCACGATCACCGAGCCCGCCGCGAACTCGAGGAAGGCCGGCAGCGCGGAGCGGATGGACGGCGCGTCGGCCACCATGCCGTTGGTGATGCCGGTGAGCACCGCGATGAACGCCGGGATCGAGGTGTGCGGGTTGACCAGCGTCTGGAACTCGCCGAGGACCTCGCCGCCGCGCACCTTGACCGCGCCGATCTCGGTGATCTGGTCGCCGTCGCCGGGGGAGCCGCCGGTGGTCTCGAGGTCGACCACGCAGAAGGTGACGTCGTGCAGCGGGCGCCCGAGCTCGTCGAAGCCGCGCTGCTGCTCCCACCGGTGGCCGGGTGCAGGAGGGGCGGTGGTCATGTCCTCGACGGTAGGCCGAGGGTCCGACAGAACCCCGCAACCCGGCCGTCCGGGGCCGTGTCGGGTCGGGTCGGGGTCGCGTCGGGGGTTTGTGTCGGACCCTGCTGCCACCGTCGTGGGCATGACGACAAGGATCGATTGCGACACCTGCGTGGTGCGCGGCCTCGCCTGCCACGACTGCGTGGTCACCGTGCTGCTCGGCCCGCCGCCCGAGCTGATGATCGACGACGACGAGCTGCGCGCGCTCGACGTCCTGGCCGACGGTGGCCTGGTGCCCCCGCTGCGCCTGGTGCAGCCGGTCGACGGCCCGCAGGTGGAGTCGGCGTGAGGGCCCGTCCGTGGGAGCAGAGGGGCGGGTGAGGCCCAGGAGGCTGGTGTGATCTGTGTGACAGCGCAATCGCCGCCAACACGCGGGGCGGGGTTTGGACTGGCCGCGTGGCCCGACTACCCTGCTCGTTCAGGTGTCCGAGGAAGTGGGTCGACCGACCCGCGCGGACACCGCGCTGAGTTCGGATCCACTCGGGGGTCCGGAGCCGGGGAACCAACCACTCTGGGGTGAGTCCCGTACGAGGCGCGCCGACCTCCGTCCGATCCGGACGAGGGTGGGGGCGAGGAGTGCGGGTAGGGCGAGTCGTGCCCGAACCCGTCAGCTCACCCGGTAGGCGTACGACACCAGAGGGGACCGCCAGCACGTGCTGAACGGCCGGACACGTACCACCGCTGCGCTCGCCGCGCTAGCAGTCACCGGATCCATCGCGCTCTCCGTGAGCACCGCCGGCAACTCCGCGCAGGCCCAGCCCGACATCGAGACGGTCCGCGCCCGCGTCGACCGGCTCTTCCACGAGTCCGAGCAGGCCGCGGAGCGCTACAACGACGCGCGCCTCGAGCTCACCGAGCTCAACGGCGACCTCAAGTCGCTCGAGGCCGACCAGTCCCGCCAGGGCGACGCCCTCGCCGGCGTCCGCTCCGACGTGCGCGCCTCGATCATCCAGCGCTACCAGACCGGCGGTCTCGGCCCGGCCGGCCAGCTGCTGGCCTCCGACTCGCAGGGCTTCCTCGACGACCTCTCCACCAGCTCCACCGTCGGGGAGCTGCAGGACTCGCTCCTCGCCGACTACGGCACCGAGCTCGAGGCCTACACGATCCGCAAGGACCAGACCCAGAAGCGCCGCGACGACATCGCCGCGCTGCAGAAGACCCTCGCCACGCAGAAGAAGTCGGCCGACGACAAGCTCGCGCAGGCCAAGGAGCTGCTCTCCAAGCTCGAGGCCAAGGAGCGCGAGGCGATCCTGTCTCGCGGCTCCGACCGCCCGATCGACTCCTCGTCGATCTCGGCGAGCGGTCGCGCCGCGATCGCCATCAAGTACGCGCTCGCCCAGGTCGGCGACGCCTACGTCTGGGGCGCGGCCGGCCCCAACGCCTTCGACTGCTCGGGCCTGACGATGATGGCCTACGCGCAGGCCGGCGTGAGCCTGCCGCACTCCTCGCGGGCGCAGTACAGCAGCGGCCGCCACGTCTCCAAGTCAGAGATGCAGCCGGGCGACCTGGTCTTCTACTACAGCCCGATCAGCCACGTCGGCATCTACCTCGGCAACGGCCTCATCGTCCACGCCGCCAACCCCGGCGCCGGCGTCAAGGTCTCCAGCGTCGACGAGATGCCCTTCGCCGGAGCCGTCCGCCCGGGCTGATCCCGGGCTGATCCCGGGCTGATCCATGCGCAACCTGGCGGCGCTCCTGCTGACCGTGGGGCTCGTCGCCGGGGGCTGCTCGAGCGGCGAGTACGTCGCGCCGCCACCGGCGCGGGTGAGCGACGCGGCCGATCCGGTCGCGGCCGCCGCCACGCTGGTGACCCTGCAGGACGCCGTCGAGCACGGTGACGCCGCGGCGGCCGGCGCGCTCGGCGCCGACGCGCAGGGCACCGCGCTGCTCGAGGCGGTCGCCCGCAACGCCCACGCGCTGGGCCTGAGCGACATCGGCTTCACCTACCTGACCGAGACCGGCCGCACCGACGGCGCGCACGGCTGGGACGGCGACGTCACGGTCACCTGGCGCGTCGACGGCTTCGACGCCGCGTCGTCGCGCGTCGAGCTCCCGATCTCCTTCGCCGACGGCGGCGACCGGATCGCCGCGATCGGCGCCGGCAACGGCCGGCTGCCGCTGTGGCTGGCCGGGCCGCTCGTCGTACGGCGGGCGGGCGACGCGCTGGTCGCGGTGTCGGGCGACGACTCCGAGGTGGCCGACCGCTACCTGCCGGCGGCGCGGCGCGCGGTCGCGGGCGCGCGGGCGGTGGTGGGCGGGCGGACCCGGCTGATGGTCGAGGTCCCCGACAGCACCGACCTCCTGCACCGCGCCCTGAACGCGCCCAACGGCTCCTACGCCGCGATCGCCGCGGTCACCGCGCCGGTCGACGGCTCGAAGGCGCCGGGCAGCCCGGTACACGTCTTCCTCAACCGCACCGTCTACGACGGCCTCGACAAGGTCGCCGCCCAGGTCGTGATGACCCACGAGGCGGTGCACGCCCTCACCGGCGCCCCGCTGGCGCAGAACGCACCCCTGTGGCTGGTCGAGGGCTTCGCCGACTACGTCGCGCTGCGCGACGTCGCGCTGCCGACCAGCCGGACCGCGGGCCAGATCATCGCCCAGGTCCGCAGGAGCGGTGCACCGAAGGCCCTGCCCGGCCCCACCGACTTCGACCCGACCGCGAGCCACCTCGGCGCCGTCTACGAGGCGGCCTGGCAGGTCTGCGTCACGCTGGCCGAGCACGGGGGAGAGCAGGCGCTGGTGCGGCTCTACCGCGCCGTCCTCGGCGGCGCCGACCTGGCGTCGACCCTGCGCACGGAGCTCGGCTGGACCGAGGCCGAGCTGACGGCAGCCTGGCGTGCCCGCCTCACCGCGTTGGCGGGTGCGCCACACTAGGTCCGTGGAGAACGGAGCGGCGGTACGCCGGGTGGCGCTCGGCACCACGTTGATCGGCGCGGCCGCCTTCCTCCTCCTGGCGGTGACCCAGGTCCCGTGGCATCCGGTCCCCGGCGGCACGCCCCCTCCGGTGACCGCGTCGTCCGTCTTCACGCCCGCCGAGATCGCCCGCGGCGAGCACTTCGCGCTGTGGGCGCGGGTGTGGAGCTGGTCCTCGCTCGCCGTGTCGCTGCTCGTCGCCTGCTGGCTGGGCTTCGGCCGCACCGGACGGGCGCTCGTGGCGCGACTGCGCGGCTGGTGGTGGCTGCGCGTGATCGTGATCGTGGCGGCGCTGACCGTGCTCGGCAGTGTCGTGACGGTGCCCTTCGGCTACGCCCTGCGCCGGCTCAGCCTCAGCCAGGGACTCGCCGCCGGCACGTGGGGCGGCTGGGCGATCGACATCGTCAAGACCGACCTGGTGGCGATCGTGTCCACCTCGATCGCGATCATCGCGCTCGTCGCCTGCATGCGCTGGCTGCCGCGGCTGTGGCCCGCCGTCGCCGGCCTCGCGGCCGCGGGCCTGGTCGTGCTGGGCTCGTTCGCCTACCCGCTCGTCGTCGAGCCGGTCTTCAACCACTTCACGACGCTGCGCGACGGACCGCTGCGCAGCGAGGTGCTGGCGCTCGCGAACAAGGAGGGCGTCCACGTCGACGACGTCCTCGTCGCCGACGCCTCGCGCCGCACCACCACGCTCAACGCCTACGTCTCCGGCTTCGGCGACACCCGCCGCGTCGTCCTCTACGACACCCTGCTCGAGAGCACCCCGCGCGACGAGACGTTGTCGGTGGTCGCGCACGAGCTCGCGCACGCCAAGTACGACGACGTCCTCACCGGCACCGCGCTGGGCGCGGCCGGCGCGCTCTTCGGTGTGGGGCTGCTCGGGCTGCTCCTGCCGGCCCGCCGCGAGCAGGGTGAGCAGGAGGCCGGCCGCTCGCCGTACGGCGTCGGGGTGGGGTTGGTGCCCCGCGTGCTCGCCCTGGTGGCGATCGGCACGCTGGTCGCGGCCCCGGTGCAGAACGCCATCAGCCGCAAGATCGAGACCCGCGCAGACCAGACGGCGCTGGAGGTGACGAACGCTCCACAGGCGTTCGTCGACCTTCAGCGCCGGCTGGCTCTGCGCTCGCACGCCGATCCCACACCGCCGGCTTGGTCACAGTTCTGGTTCGGCTCGCATCCCACGGTCCTGCAGCGGATCGGGTTGGCGAACCGGTATCTGGCTAAGGGTTGACCGCGCCGTTGAAGCTGCTCTGAGACTCACCGAAGAGCCCGCCGACGCCGCCGCCGAAGAGCGTGACCGCTCCGACCAGCATGGCCGCGATCAGGGTCACCATCAGGGCGTACTCGACGGCGCTGGCACCGCGCTGTCGGGCGCCGTCCGGGTGCTTGGTGCGCTGCATCTCCACCGTCTCCATCGTCGTCTGGTCAGGGCTTCCGGTACAGCGACAAGGGCCGCGCCGATCGCTCGGCCCGGCCCTTGGTCGTCAGTAGCTGAAGGTCAGCCCTTGACCGAGGAGCCGACCTTGTTGAACAGGTCGCTCAGGTTGCCACCGAGGAAGGTGACCGCACCGATGATGATGATCGCGATCAGGGCGACGAGCAGGCCGTACTCGACTGCCGTCGCACCGCGCTCGTCGTCCTTGCCGAAGCGAGCGTTGAGCAGGATGTTCAGGTACTGGATCACGGGGGTTCTCCCTCTGCACTGGTTCTGTGTCCCCGGGGAGTACTTCCCCGATAGCCAGAACTCTGCCGGATTGCGCGTTCAGAGGGATCGGGAGTTCGTCTTGTCGCTGCTAGTCACTTGGGACTAGACCATCGTTGCTTTCTACCGAGCGGACGGCTGCACCGTGGAGAGCAGGCCGATCCGCATCGCGGTGACCAGCGCCTGGGCGCGGTTGGCGGCCCCGAGCTTCTGGTAGATCCGCGCGATGTGCGACTTGGTGGTCGACTCCGAGAGGTACAGCTTGGCGCCGATCGCGGCCGCGTTGAGGCCCTCGGCGAGCAGCAGCAGGACGTCGTGCTCGCGCTCGGTGAGCGCCGTCGACTCGGCCGACTGACGGCGCATCATGGCGCCCACCAGACCGGCGCAGACGAAGGCCCTGGGGGAGACGGCGGCGTGCCGGGCGGCCTTGATCACCTCGGTCGACGGGGCGTCCTTGCCGACGAAGCCGGACGCGCCGGCCTGCATGGCGGCGAAGATCTGCTCGTCGCCGGAGTGCATGGTGAGGACGATCAGGCCGATCTCGTCGCTGTCCTTGCGCAGGGTGCGGACCACGTCGAGGCCGGTGCCGTCCTGCATCTGCAGGTCGGTGATCACCACGTCCGGCTTCATCTCGCGGGCGCGGTGGATGCCCTCCTGCACGGAGCCGGCGGTGGCGACGACGCGGAGGTCCGGCTCCAGGTCCAGGACGGCGCCCAGGCCGTCGCGGATGAGCTCGTGGTCGTCGATCAGCAGGACGGTGATGGTGTCGCTCATCGCTTCTCCGTGAGTGTCGGGGAGCCAGCGGCGGTGGTGCCAGCGCCGCTTGTCGTACTCCGGGGTGTCTTCAAAGCCACCGAGACCGTGAGACCACGACTGGCGTTGTCGCGAACCACGAGCTCCGCACCGATCAGTCTGGCACGTTCGCGCATGATCTTGAGGCCATGCGAGTCCGTACGTGCCGTCTGCAGCCCGACGCCGTCGTCGGTGACGGTGATGATCGCCTCCGGCGCATAGACCTGGCAGCGGACGTCGATCGAGCGCGCGCGGGCGTGCTTGACCGCGTTGTTCATCGCCTCCTGGGCGATGCGGAACAGCTCCGCCTCGACCTCCGGCCGTAGGCGGGTGGGCTGCTCGTCGAGCCGGACCCGGATCGGGATGCCCGACGACTCCGACAGGTGCCGCGCGACATTGCTGATCGCGGCGCCCAGGCTCTCGTTCTCGCCGATGCTGGTGCGCAGGTTCATCACCGACTGGCGGACCTCGGCGACGACCTTCGTGACCCGGTCGCGCAGCATGCCGAGCGCCTTGGCCTGCGCCTCGTCGGCGGGGCGGGCCGCGAGCGCGTCGATGATGTAACCGAGCGAGGCGATGTCCTGGGCCACCCCGTCATGCATCTCGCGGGCCAGTCGGTTGCGCTCGTCGGCGGTGGCGGCGTCGCGGAACTGCGCGAAGAGCAGTGCGGCGTCGAGCTTGACGGCGGTGTCGGCCACGTGATTCGCCATGGTGGCGAGCGGCAGCGGGTGGGACTCGTCGGCCTCGGCCGGCCGGAGCCCGGCCACGATGGCGTGCTCGCTGACCCGGAAGGCGAAGCCCTTCCCGATCTCGACCGGACGGGCGTCGGCGCCGAACTGCATCCGGACGTCGCCCGCGAGCGTCTCGCTGGCCAGCGCGTCGGCGGGGTCGAGCTCCTTGGTCGACGCGACCGGTGTCAGCGTGTCGCCGCGCGGGACGTAGAGCACCAGCCCGCGGTTGGGGATCCCGTCGCTGACCTGGCTGAGCAGCTCGCCGCCCAGCACACCGACGTCGAGGCCGGAGCTGAGGCTGCCGGCCAGCTCGAGCAGCTGCTTGAGGTGCTCCTGGGCGTCCCGGTACGGCGCGAGCGGGTCGGGGATCCGGTCGGAGGAGAACGTGACCGCCGCGATCAGGCTGAGGCCGAGGCCGGCCATCGCCCAGGTGAAGATGGACACCGCCTGCTCGGAGGTGATCTTCTGCCACCACATCAGGCCGAGGGCGACGGCGGCGATGACCTCGATCAGGACGGTGCGGACCATGGTCCGGATGCCCGCGATCGCCGTGGCGTAGAGCGGCGGCACGACGAGCGCCGCCAGCACGACCGGCGCGTCGCCCAGGCCGAGCGCGCAGATCACGCCGATCGCGGCGGCCTCGGTGGCCGGGCTGAGCGAGAGCTCGAGGTCGCGTCGGGTCGAGGTCACTGCCTGGTAGACCCAGACCGCGCTCACCGCGGCGAGCGAGAGCAGCCCCTCCTCCTGGTGCAGCCAGAGCAGCGGCACGCCGATGGCGAGCAGCGCGAAGAGCCGCGCTGCGCCTACCACGGCGAAGGTCTGGCTGCTCGGCATCACACCAGCCTAGTGATCTCGGCTTCCGATGGGGTCACTTGCTCGTGAAGGCGTCGTACGCGCCGATGGCGGCGGGGCCGATGATCACGATGAACAGGCAGGGGAGGATGAACAGGATCAGCGGGATCATGATCTTGACCGGCACCTGCTGGGCCTTCTCCTCGGCGTACTGACGCCGCTTGACCCGGATCTCACCGGACTGCACACGCAGCACCTGGGCGATCGGGATGCCGAAGGCGTCGGCCTGCACCATCGAGCCGACGAAGGTGTTGAGGTCGTCGACATTGCTGCGCTCGCCCATCGAGCGCAGCGCCTCCGAGCGGCTCTTGCCCAGCTGCATCTCGCGCAGCACGCGGGAGAACTCCTCGGCGACCGGACCGGTGGTGTTGCGGGCGACCTGCTGCAGCGCGGCGTCGAAGCCGAGCCCGGCCTCGACACTGATGGTCAGCAGGTCGACGGCGTCGGCCAGGCTGCGCTTGATCTGGTCGGCGCGGTGGCTGGCCTTGTTGTAGAGGTAGAGGTCGGGCACGAAGAAGCCGAGGACCATCGCGCCGATGGCGACGACGAGCAGGATCGGGATCGAGCCGGCGAGCAGGAAGCCGTAGATGATGACGATGAGCGGCAGGACGACGGCGCTCAGCACCTTCATCGACAGCACCCAGTCGACGGTCCAGCCGTGCGGGTTGCCGGCCAGGTCGAGCCGGCGCCGGATCCGCTCGGCCTTGTCGGCGCCCGTGATCCGGCGCCCGACGGTGAGTGCGCGGGCCTGCAGCGGGGCCAGCACCCGGTCGGTGAACGAGCGGTCCGCCTCCTCGGCCAACTGGTGACCGGAGGGGCCGGAGCGCTCCAGCGCCTCGAGGGCGCGTGCGAGGCCGGTCGGCTGCTCCTTGGCGTAGGCCGCGGCGACGGCGGCGATGGCGCCGAGCAGCAGCAGGAATGCGACGAGAAGCAGCATCACGCCTCCACCTTGACCATGCGAGACATCACGAATACCCCGATGGCCATCCACAACACCCCGAAGCCGGAGATCACCCAGCCGCGCGGGTCGTGGATGAGGGGGTCGAGGAAGGTCGGGTTGGTGAGCAGGAAGAACACCAGGAAGCCGGGCGGCAGGATGCAGAGGATCACCGCCGAGAGCCGGCCTTCGGCCGACAGCGCCCGCACGTGCCGGCGCAGGTACTGCCGCTCGCGCATGGTGCCCGCCACCGTGGTGAGCAGCTCGGCGAGGTTGCCGCCGACCTGGCGCTGGATCCGGATGGCCATCACGGCCCAGCCGAAGTCCTTGCTCTGGAAGCGGTCGGCGACGCCCTCGAAGGCGTCCTCGATCGGTACGCCGATGCGCGCCTCGACGAGCACCCGCTTGAACTCCGACGCGATCGGCTCCGGTCCCTCACGGACGACGGTGTCGACCGCCTGAGCCAGCGACAGGCCCGCGCTGAGCGCGCCGGCGAGCAGCTGGAGGACCTCGGGGAGCGCGGCGTCGAAGGCACGCCGGCGGCGCCCGGCCTTGAACCTGAGGTAGACCGGCGGGATCGCGAAGCCGATCACCATGAACAGCAGGCCGAGCAGGATGCTGCCCTTGCCGAGCAGCAGGCCGACGACGGCGCCGGCGACGACCGAGCCGATGTGGACGAGCAGCCACTCCGACGGCTTGAACTCGCTGCCGGCGGCGGCCAGGCGGCCGGTCATCCGCTCGTTGAGGGCGCTGTTGCGCTCCAGGACGCTGGCTGCGGCGGCCTTCGCCTGGTCGAGCACGGGGTCGGCCTGGGGCTTGACCTGCTGCTGCGCCTCGAGGCCCGTCACCCGGGTGCTGTACGCCGTCACGCGGTCCGCGATGCTCATCGGCGCCGGCTTCGCGGGCACGAGCAGCACGGCCACGGTGACCAGACCCACGGCGAGGACGGCGAGCCCGACCCACAGCAGCCAGGACGGCGCCGACCAGCCCTGGTCGGTGGGCAGCGTCGGCAGCGGGGCGGCGGTGCCGGGCGTGCTGGCGGCCTGGATGGGCGCGAGCGCGCGGGCCACGACGGGCTCGGTGGCGGTCGGGAGGGTCACCTCGACATTGGCCAGCTCGGCGTCGAAGCCGGCGGGCAGGGGAGCGGTGACCAGGACCTGGTCGGCCAGCGCCTCCGCCTCGGCGGCGAACGCCTGCGCCAACGCGGGGCCGCTGGCCGTGATGACCTCGCCCTTGCCGGCGGTGGCCAGGGTGCGCAGCGGCGCGAGCTGCTTCTCGCCGAGGTCGAGTCCCACGATGTGCACGCGGGTGTCGGTGTCGCTGACCGCCTGGGCGGCGGCCGCGAGGGTCGCCTTGCTGCCGAAGTCGGCGCCGTCGGAGAGCAGCAGCAGGGTTCGCTGGCCGTCGTCGCCGGCGGCCTGCGTGGCGGCGACCACGCCGTCGTACAGGAGGGTGTCGCGGTGCAGCGCGAGGCCGTCGATCACCGTCTGCGCGGCGGCGCGGTCGGTCGTCGGCTCGAGCGCGACGTTGACGGTGCTGTCGAAGGTGACGACGCCGACCTCGACGTCCGCCGGCACCGAGCTCAGGTAGGTCGTCGCGGCCGCCTTGGCCGCGTCGAACCGGCCGCCCTGGCGCATCGAGTTGCTGGTGTCGATGACCAGCATCGTGGTGCGCTTGACCGCCGAGCCGGCGCTCGTGCTCGTCGCGGTCGCGTCGAGCTTGGCGCCGTCCAGCGTGGCCTGCACGCCGCCGAGGTCGACCTGCGATCCCGGCGGTACGTCGACCAGGATCCGGATCCCGTCGCCCGTCGACTCCACGTGCGCGATCGCGCCGTCCTCGGCGAACGCCTCGCCCATCGGGGCCAGGACGACGGCGAGGAGGGCCACGAGCAGCGCCGAGAAGCGGACGAGCGCCCGACGCCCGGACATCAGATGCGTTCCGTCCGGAAGATCGTCGGGTCGACGGCCACGTTGGCGTAGGCGAGCTTCTCCAGGAACTTCGGCCGCAGCCCGGTCGAGCGGAGCCGGCCGAGGATCCGGCCGTTCTCGTCGAAGCCGGCGGAGTTGTCGAAGATGAAGATGTCCTGGAGGGTGATGATGTCGCCCTCCATCCGCTCCACCTCGGTGATGTGGGTGATCCGGCGCGAGCCGTCCTTGAACCGCGTCTGGTGCACGATCAGGTCGACCGCGGAGGCCACCTGCTCGCGGATCGCGCGGATCGGCAGGTCCATGCCGGCCATCAGCACCATCGTCTCCATGCGGGAGAGGGTGTCGCGGGGGCCGTTGGAGTGCAGGGTGCAGATCGAGCCGTCGTGGCCGGTGTTCATCGCCTGCAGCATGTCGAGCGCCGACGCGTCGCGGACCTCGCCGACGACGATGCGGTCGGGCCGCATGCGCAGGCTGTTGCGCACCAGGTCGCGGATCGTGACTGCGCCCTTGCCCTCGATGTTCGCCGGGCGCGACTCGAGCCGGACCACGTGGTCCTGCTTGAGCTGGAGCTCGGCGGCGTCCTCGATGGTGACGATCCGCTCGTCGGTCGGGATGAAGGACGACAGCACGTTGAGCGTCGTCGTCTTCCCGGCGCCGGTTCCGCCGGACACGATCACGTTGAGCCGGCCCCGGACGCAGGCGTCCAGGAAGTCGGCGGTCTGCGGCGTGAGCGACCCGAAGTTGATCAGGTCCTGCACGGTCAGCGGGTCGGTGGAGAACTTCCGGATGGTCAGCGCGGAGCCGTCGATCGCCAGCGGCGGGACGATGGCGTTGACGCGGCTGCCGTCGGGGAGTCGGGCGTCGACCATCGGCGACGACTCGTCGACGCGGCGGCCGATGCGCGACACGATCTTGTCGATCGTGCGGCGCAGGTGGGCCTCGTCGGCGAAGTGCGCCTCGGCCTTGATCAGCCGGCCGTCGCGCTCGAGCCAGACGTCGTCGTGGCCGTTGACCATGACCTCCGAGACCTCGGGGTCGCGCAGGTAGGGGTCGATCGGGCCGTAGCCGAGGATGTCGTCGGTGATCTCCTGGGTCACCCGGGCGCGGTCGGCCGCGCTGAGCGGCCGGTCCTGGGCGCCGAGGACGTCGGAGAGCACCGTGCGAACCGTCTGGTCGAGCTCGGCCTGGTCCATCTCGGCGTCGTAGAGCCGCGGGCCGAGCTGCTTGATCAGCTCGCTGTGCACGCTGGCCTTGAGGTCCTCGAGGCGGTCGGAGTCGTTGCCGGCGAGGCGTCGTCCGGGGCGGCTGTCGCCGGCCGCGGCGGCGGCGCGCGACGAGAGCGGACCGGGCGTGCGGACCTCGATCGGCTCGGCCGGCTCGCCGTACTCGACGGGAGCGGGGGCCGGGGCGGCGGCTGGTGCGGTGGCGACCTCGACGATGTCGGCGAGGAGCTCGGCGTCCGCACCCGGTACGGCGGCGTGCCGGCCGGCCGAGGCGGCCTCGCGGCGGGCCGCGGCGAGGCGGTCGGACAGGCTCGACATGGCGCTCAGCCCCTTCCGCGGCGGAACAGCCCGCGCGAGCGGGGCTGCTCGGCCTGGATCGCCGGAGCGGAGGTCGGTACGGCGACCGGCTCGCCGGTCACCGACGACGCGAGGTGCGCGTACGCCTGGCTCGCCGGGTGGCTCGGCTTGTGCGAGACGATCGGCGTGCCGGAGTTGGTGGCGGCCGCGATGTCGACCGCCGTCGCGACCTGCGCGCTGACCGGCATCCCGAGGATGCTCTCGACCTTCTCGACGCTGATGCCCACCTGGTCGTCGGCCCGGTTGAGCAGCAGGTGCCGGTGGCCGCGGGCGATGGACAGCATGTCCATGGTCTCCAGGGCGACCTTGACGTTCTTCAGCGTCGGCACGTCGAGCGTGGCGACGATGACGCACTCGTCGGTCTCGTCGAGCGCGGTCAGCGTCGCGTCGTCGAAGGACGGCGAGGTGTCGACCACGATGTAGTCGAAGCCCTCGCGCAGTGCCCGCAGGATCCGCGAGATCAGCAGCGGCGTGACCCGCTCGCGGACGTCGGGGTGGGCCGGCGCGGCGAGCACCGTGAGCGAGTCCTGGTGCCGGGTGAGCAGGCCCTCGAGCATCGCCAGGTCGATGGAGTCCTCGGAGCCCACCGCCTGCTCGATCGAGTGCGTCGGGAAGAGCTGCATGGTGATCGCGACGTCGCCGAACGCGAGGTCGAGGTCGACCAGGCAGACCTTGCGAGCGCCGCGGTCGGTGAGCGCGAGCGCCAGGTTGACCGACGAGGTGGTCTTGCCGACGCCGCCCTTGGGGGAGAAGACGGTGACCACGCGGCCGAGCTGGCGTGCGCCGCCGGGGCCGCGCAGCGCCTGGAACAGCTGGTGGGCGCGCTCGACGGCGCTGGTGAGCGCCTTCTCGTCGCCACCGGCGACGACGACGTCGCGGACGCCGGCGTGCATCGCCTGGGTGAGCACGTCGGTGTCGAACTGGTCGCGGACCAGGACGACGCTGACGGTCGGGCGCTTGATGCGGAGCTCCTCGGCGGTGGCGAGCGCCGGGCCGAGGTCGACGGTCGGGCCGAGGGCCACGACGTACTCGTCGGCGTGCTGGTCGAGCCACGCCAGCGCCCGCTCGGTCGAGGCGACCGCGTGGGAGCCGGTGGGCATCGCCCTCAGCAGGCTGTCGACGAGTGCCTGGTCCTGTTCGACGAGAACGGGCATGTCGTCACCTCACCGTCCGTCGCGGATGGCCGCGCAGGGACCGGTCTTCGCGAGCTCGACCTGGCTCTCGGAGTTGATGAGCGCCACGGAGAGCTTGCCCCGCTCGCGACCGTCCTGGAGCCACTGGAACTGCTGCTGGGTCACCGCCAGGTGCAGGGCGGGCGCGGCCGTCGCCGAGGCGTCGCCGCCGTCGGTGCTGGTGGTCTGGTCGGTCGAGACCGCTCCGGTCTGCGCGCCCTTGGAGAGCACGGTCACCCGGTCGATGAGCACGCAGGTGGGCGTGTTCGCGTCGACGGTGAGGAAGACGGCGAGCTGCGAGCCCGGCTCGATGAACGAGCCGACCGGCAGGTCGAACTGCTCGGGCTTGGCGATCATGCCCTTGGGCAGCGGCAGCGAGGCCACCTCGACCGGGTCGCCGACGCCGCCGAACTTCGTGGAGAGGAGCTGCTCCCCGGAGTACAGCGTCGTGAGCGCGACCTTGTCGTCGATGTCCTTCAGGTCGCTCTCGGTCAACGAGTTCTCGAGGACCTGGCCCTTCGGGACCGCGGTCTGCACGAGCTTGCCCGTGTCGAGCGCGGACTTGATGCTCTCGCCCGGCAGCACGGTCTTGCCGGCCGCGACGGTCACGACATCGGTGGTCTGGTACTTCTCGGCGGCCCGTGTCTCCGCGCCGCGCGCGAACAC
This sequence comes from Nocardioides ginsengisoli, assembly GCF_039537225.1. Taxonomy (NCBI): domain Bacteria; kingdom Bacillati; phylum Actinomycetota; class Actinomycetes; order Propionibacteriales; family Nocardioidaceae; genus Nocardioides; species Nocardioides ginsengisoli. Next base: position 11,592 of record NZ_BAABAC010000024.1, on the reverse strand, counting down.
GAACACCAGGCCGACCCCGAGCGCGGCGATGACCGCCGCGACGACCAGCAACAACCTTCGACGATCCACTTCAGAGCCCTCCCGCTCCCCATGTGCCGGCCGCTGCTCCCTCCCAGGCGCGGCGCCGACGCTTCGCTGAGGCAAAGTTCATCCAGGTGTGCAGACCCTCCCCGGCTGCAACGTGTTCCCGACGCTAGCGAACGCATCGCCCATAAGGGTGAAAAATCCGTGATTCCCCGGCATTGCTGCCCGATCGGGACCTAAGCCCTGGTTCGTCCGGACTATGTCCCTGCGGGACTCCTGGGGTACGCCGGGTGGAGCGGTGGGCGGGCGGCGATCAGCCGTAGAGCGCGGCGATCTCGTCGCGGCACTCGCGCATGACGACATTGCGCTTGAGCTTGAGGCTCGGGGTGACCTGGCCGGCCTCCTCGGTCCAGTCGGCCGGCAGGATCGTGAACTTCCGGATCGACTCGGCCTTCGAGACCGCCTTGTTGGCCTCGTCGATCGCCGTCTGGATCTCGGCGCGCAGGTCGTCGTCGTCGACCAGGTCGGCGATCTTGCCGGTCTTGCCGTGCTGCTCGGCCCAGGCGGGGAAGGCCTCCTCGTCGATGGTGACGAGCGCGCCGATGAACGGCTGGCCGTCGCCGACGACGAGGCACTGGCTGACCAGCGCGGCCGCGCGGACCCGGTCCTCGAGGACGGCGGGCGCGACGTTCTTGCCGCCCGCGGTCACCAGGATCTCCTTCTTGCGCCCGGTGATCCGCACGAAGCCCTCGTCGTCGACCTCGCCGACGTCGCCGGTGTGGAACCAGCCGTCGGCGTCGAGCGCCTCGGCCGTGGCGTCGGGGTTGTTCCAGTAGCCGGTGAAGACCTGGCCGCCGCGGAACAGCAGCTCGCCGTCGTCGGCGATCCGTACGGCGGTGCCCTGGATCGGGCGCCCCACGGTGCCGACCTTCTGGGCGTCGGGCAGGTTGACCGTCAGCGCCGCGGTGGTCTCGGTCAGACCGTAGCCCTCGAGCACGGTGACGCCGACGCCGCGGTAGAAGTGGCCGAGCCGGTCGCCGAGCGGCGCGCCGCCAGACACGGCGTAGGCGCAGTTGCCGCCGAGCGCGCTGCGCAGCTTGCCGTAGACCAGTCGGGAGAAGAGGGTGTGCTGGGCGCGGACCCGCAGCGGCACCCGGCCCGCGTCGAGGGCGCGCGAGTAGGCGATGGCCGCCTCGGCCGCGCGGTCGAAGATCTTGCCCTTGCCGTCGGCGGTCGCCTTCTGCGAGGCGGTGTTGAACACCTTCTCGAAGACGCGCGGCACGGCGAGGATGAAGGTCGGCCGGAAGGTCGCCAGCTGGGGGAGCAGGTTCTTGATGTCGGCGCTGTGGCCCAGTCGGGTGCGGGACTTCACGCAGCCGACCTGGATGATCCGCGCGAAGACGTGCGCCAGCGGCAGGAAGAGCAGCGTCGAGGCGCCCTCGGCGTCGAACAGCCGCTCCAGCTCGGCGACCGCGACGCCCAGCTCGGTCTGGAAGTTGTCGTGGGTGAGCATGCAGCCCTTGGGGCGCCCGGTCGTGCCCGACGTATAGATGAGCGTCGCGAGATCGGCCGGCCCGACCGCCGTACGACGGGCCTCGAGGTCGGCGTCCGACACCACCGCGCCCAGCGCGGTGACCGTGGCGACCGCGTCGTCGGTGATCGTCCAGACGTGCTCGAGCGCCGTCGCTCCGCGGATCGCGTCGACCTTGGCCCGGTGGCCGGCGTCCTCGCAGACGACGGCGCGGGCGGCGGAGTCGGACAGGATCCAGGCGATCTGCTCCTCCGAGGAGGACTCGTAGATCGGCACGGTAGCCGCGCCGGCGAACCAGATCGCGTAGTCGAGCAGGGTCCACTCGTAGCGGGTGCGCGAGATGATCGCGACCCGGTCGCCCGCCTCGATGCCGGCGGCCATCAGGCCCTTCGCGAGCGCCGCGACCTCGGCGAGGAACTCCGCGCACGTCACGTCGGACCAGCCGCCGTCGGCGGTGGCGCGGCTGAACTGCACCGCGGCGGGCGCCTCGGCCGCGTTGCGGACCACATCGTCGGTGAGACTGCCCGTGGTCGGGATCTCGATGGTCTGCGGGGTGGAGTACTCGCGCACCGCTGCTCCTGATCTTGACGCGCCGGTAACAAAGCCAACGCAGCCTACTCCGCGGCCCGCCGTGACGCGCGGCACGCCGGAGCCCCCACCGCGACCCGAGGGGGTCCGGTAGCCTTCCCGCCATGGCCGAACAGACGTCCTCGTCGATCGTCGTCGACGCACCCGCCGCGGATGTGATGGCCGTCATCGCCGACTTCGCGGCCTACCCCCAGTGGGCCAAGGGCGTCACGGTCGCCGACGTGCGCTCGACGTACGACGCCGCCGACCCGGCCCAGGGCGGGCGCGCCCGCGAGGTCTTCTTCGCGCTCGACGTGTCGCCGATCAAGGACGAGTACACCCTCGCCTATGTCTGGGACGGCGACCGCCAGGTCACCTGGACCCTCGCCGAGGGCAAGATGCTCAAGGCCCTCGACGGCGCCTACGTGCTGCGCGAGACCGGCTCCGGCGCGACCGAGGTGACCTACCGGCTGGCGCTCGACGTCTCGATCCCGCTGATCGGCATGCTCAAGCGCAAGGGCGAGAAGATCCTCATCGACACCGCGCTCAAGGGCCTGAAGAAGCGCGTCGAGTCCGGCGCCTGACGGCGCCGCGGCAGGCAGGTCTCGTGCGGATCGTTCTCTTCACCGGCAAGGGCGGTGTCGGCAAGTCCACCGTCGCGGCCGGTACGGCGGCCCTCGCCGCCGCGCAGGGCCTGCGCACCCTCGTCATCTCCACCGACGCCGCGCACTCCCTGGCCGACGCCTACGGCGCCGAGCCCACCGGGCCCGACCCCACCGAGGTCGCGCCCCACCTCTTCCTCCAGCAGGTCGACGCCCAGCGCCGCTTCGAGCAGTCCTGGGCCGACATCCAGCGCTACCTGCTCTCCGTCCTCGACGCGGTCGGCATGGACCCGGTCGCCGCGGAGGAGATGACCGTCATCCCCGGCGCCGAGGAGGTGCTCGCGCTCCTCGAGTTGCGCCAGCACGCCCGCTCCGGCCGCTGGGACGTCATCGTCGTCGACTGCGCGCCCACCGCCGAGACGCTGCGGCTGCTCGCGCTGCCCGAGGCGCTCGGCTGGTACCTCGAGCGGCTGCTCCCGATCCAGCGCCGGCTGGTCAAGGCGTTGCGCCCCGTGCTCAACCGGGCCGCGGGCGTGCCGATGCCCGGCGACGCCGTCTTCGACGCCATCACCCGCCTGCACGGCGAGCTCGACGACGTCCACGCGCTGCTGTCGGGCCCTGAGGCCAGCGTCCGGCTGGTGCTCACCCCCGAGCAGGTCGTGCTCGCCGAGGCCCGCCGCGCCTACACCAGCCTGTGCCTGTTCGGCTATCGCGTCGACGGAGTCGTCGCCAACCGGGTCTTCCCCGACGGCGACGGCGACGCCTGGCGCGCGGGCTGGGTCGCCGCGCAGGCCGGCGTGCTCGGCGAGGTCGCCCAGTCGTTCGCCGGGCTGCCGGTGTGGACCTCGGAGTACCAGTCGGCCGAGCCGGTCGGCGTCGACGCGCTGGCCACCCTCGCGCGCACGCTGTACGACGGCGCCGACCCGCTCGCCGTACCTGCGGGCGAGGGGCCGTTCCGCGTGACCCGTGGCGCCGAGGGCGCCGGCGCGGTGGCGCATCTCGCGCTGCCGTTCGTGACCCGGGCTCAGGTCGACCTGGCCCGCAACGGCGACGAGCTGGTGATGACCGTCGGCTCCTACCGACGGCTGATGACGCTGCCGCCCGGACTGGCCCGCCTGCGGGTCGCCGGTGCGAGCGTCGTGGAAGGGGAGCTGCGCGTGCGCTTCAGCGAGCCCGATCCCGTCACCACGGGGACGCCGGGGAAGGAGGCCCGATGACCGACGACAAGGACCGGCCCGACGACATCGGCAGTGTCGGCGAGGAGGCGATGAAGCTCTTCGGCGCCTTCGCCGACCTGGCCCGGCAGCACACCGGCGACGCCGCCGGCGGTCTCGGCAACCTCGCCGGACAGGCCGCCGCGATGGCGCACGAGGTCAACGAGCACCTCGCCACCGACGCGGCGGAGTGCAGGTACTGCCCGGTGTGCCGAGTCGTGCACGCCGTCCGGCAGACCTCGCCCGAGGTCAAGGCACACTTGATGGTGGCCGCGTCGTCGCTGCTCCAGGCCGCGGCGGGGCTGCTCGAGACCACGCCGACGCCGTCCGAGGGCGGCTCGCCGCGCGGGCCGGAGGTGCAGCACATCGATCTCGACGACAACCCCGACGACTGAGGAGCCGCCGACGCCATGAGCACGCTGACCTGCGGGATCGACATCGGCGGCACCAAGATCGCCGGCGCCGTCGTCGACGCCACGGGTGAGGTGCTCGCCGAGGCGCGGGTCGAGTCGCCCGCCACGGACGCGCAGGCGGTCGAGACGGCTGTCGCGTCTCTGGTCACCCGGCTCGCGGGCGACCACTCCTTCGGGGCCGTCGGGGTGGGGGCGGCGGGCTATGTCGCCGCCGACCGCTCGACGGTCCTCTTCGCCCCCAATATCGCCTGGCGCAACGAGCCGCTCGGCGACGAGCTGGCCCGGCTGACCGGGCTGCGGGTCGTCGTCGAGAACGACGCCAACGCGGCCGCGTGGGGCGAGTTCCGTCACGGCGCGGGCCGCGAGGTCGACGACCAGCTGATGATCACCGTCGGCACAGGCGTCGGCGGCGGCGTGGTCTCCGGGGGCCGCCTGCTCCGCGGCGCCTACGGCGTCGCCGCGGAGGTCGGCCATCTGTGCGTGGTCCCGCAGGGCCTGCCCTGCGGCTGCGGCAACCTCGGCTGCCTGGAGTCCTACGGCAGCGGCACCGCGCTGGTGCGCAACGCCCGCCGGAACCCGTCGCCCGAGCTGCTGGCGCGCGCCGGCGGCGACCCCGCGGCGATCACCGGACCGCTGATCACCCGGGCCGCCTTCGACGGCGACGCCTTCGCGATCGAGCAGCTGGCCGAGATCGGCCGCTGGCTCGGCCACGGCATCGCCTCGCTCGTCGCCGTCCTCGACCCGGGACTCGTGGTCATCGGCGGCGGCGTGGTCGAGGCGGGCGACCTGCTGCTCGACCCGATCCGCGAGGCCTTCGACCGCGAGCTGACCGGTCGCGGCTACCGGCCCCGCGCCGAGATCGTGCCCGCGCTGCTGGGCAACCGGGCCGGCATGATCGGCGCCGCCGACCTCGCGCGGGAGTAGCGGTGGGCGACAGCTGGGTCGGCGTCGACGTCGGCGGCACCAAGGTCCTGGCGGTCCGCGTCTCCGCGACCGCGGAGGTCGAGGAGGTCGCGACCCGGCCGATGCCCGGTCGCACCGCCCCGATCGAGGAGGTCGAGGCGGTCATCGAGGCCGCCGCCCGCGACGTCTACGGCGACCGCCTGCCCGCCGCGCTCGGCATCTCCGCGGCCGGACTGGTCGACGCCGACGGCGAGCGCTTCCTCTTCGGCGCCCACCTGCCCTGGCGCGACGCGCCGGTGCGCAAGGCGCTGACCGAGCGGACCGGGCTCCCCGTCGTCCTCGACAACGACGCCAACTGCGCCGCCCACGCCGAGCTGGTCGCCGGCGCGGCCCGCGGCGTCCGCTCGGCGCTGCTCATCACCATCGGCACCGGCATCGGCGGCGCGATCCTCCTCGACGGGCGGGTGGTGCGCGGCGCGCACGGCCTGGCGGGGGAGTTCGGGCACATGCAGGTCGTCCCCGGTGGCCTGGCCTGCGAGTGCGGGCTGCACGGCTGCTGGGAGCAGTACTGCAGCGGCCGCGCGCTCGAGCGGGTCACCCGGGTCGCGCTCGGCCGCCACCTCGACGGCCCCGAGGTCACCGCGCTCGCCCGCGCCGGCGACGAGGTCGCGCTCCACGCCTTCGGCTCGATCGGCACCTGGCTCGGCGTCGGCGTCGCTGGACTCGTCTCCGCCTTCGACCCCGAGCGGGTCGTCGTCGGCGGGGGCGTCTCGGCCGTCGGCGACCTGCTGCTCGCCCCCGCCCGCCGCGCGCTCACCGCGTCGCTGCAGGGGACGGCGTACCGTGCGGTGCCCGCGCTGGTCCCCGCCGAGCTCGGCCCCGAGGCCGGGGCGATCGGCGCCGCGCTGCTGGCTCGCGACGGTCGCCCGTGACCGCTGACCGGACCCGTGCCTGGGTGCTGTGGGGCGTCACCCGGCTGATCGTCGTGCTGCTCTTGCGGGGCGCGGAGCACGGCGCGATCCTCGACGTTCACTACTACGCCGAGAGCCTGGCCGGGCTCGGCGAGCACGGGCTGGCCGGCACCATGCCGGAGTACCCCGTGCCGGCCCTACTCGTCCTCGCGGCGCCGTACGGGCTGCTGCACGTGCTCGGCCTCGGCGGCCTGTACGTCGGCTCGATCGTCACCCTCGCGCTCGCCCTCGACGCCTGGTTCCTCGCGATGCTGCTGCGGACCGGCCGCTCCACGCCCGTCTGGGCCTGGCTCGCGGCCACGCCGGCGCTCGGCGTCATCTCCTACGCCCGCTTCGACCTGCTGCCGGGCGTCCTCGTCGCCGCCGCGCTGCTCGGCCTGGCCGGCGCTCCGCGGAGGGCGGGCGTGCTCGGCGTGCTCGCCACCGGCGTGAAGTACAGCCCGGGGCTCGTCCTGCCCGGCCTTGCCGCGCCCGCCGCCGGTCGCGCCCGGGTGATCCTGTCCGGCGCCGTCGCCGGGATCGTGCTGATCGGCGTCAGCGTCGCCGTCGGTGGCTGGGACCGGCTGCTGTCACCGCTGCGCTACCAGGAGGATCGCGGGCTGCAGATCGAGTCGATCTCGGCGACGCCCGCGATGATCCGCTGGGCCTTCTCGCCCGACGACTACCGGGTGTTCTACCCGTCGTCCAAAGCCTGGGAGATCCACGGCCCCGGCACCGACGTCCTGCTCCTGGCCTCCGGCGTGGCGTCCGGACTGCTGCTCGTCGGCCTGATCGGTCTGTGGGCGTGGGCGTGGCGGCGGCTGCGCGACGCCGACGACGGGGTCACCGTCGTGGTCTGGCTGACGCTCGCCGCCGTGAGCGCGTTCATCGTCAGCGGCAAGGTGCTCAGCCCGCAGTACCTGCTGTGGGTGCTGCCGGTCGCCTGCGCGGGCCTGGCGCTCGTCGGGGAGCGCGACCGGCGAGGGCTGGCCCGCTGGACGGCCGTCCTGCTGGTCGTGGCGGCGCTGACACACCTGATCTTCCCGCTCGGCTACAGCTACTTGCTGGCGCACTCCGCGCGCAGCGACGTGATGATCGTGGTGCTCGTCGTCCGGAACCTGCTGCTCGTCGGACTCTGCGTCACCGCGTTCGCCGCGACGGTGCGCTCGCTCAGAGCCGTGCGCCGTCGTCCCACGGATCCCGTGGCGACCCGGGCATCCGCATGACGAGGTAGACGAAGCCGCCGACGAAGCCGCCCACCAGCAGCCAGCCCAGCCAGCCCGGCATGCTCAGCCCGAGCACCAGGAAGACCAGCAGCAGCGCGGGGGAGCCGAAGACGCCGATCCACGCGAGCAGGCGGTCGAACGAGGGGATCGGGATCGCCTCGGGCTCGGGACGGTACGACGACGGGCCGGTCGGGTCGTCGTCCTCGTCGTCGTCCTCGTCGGCGTCCTCGTCGGCGTCACCGTCGCGGTCGTCGTGATCGGCGTGATCGGCGTGATCGGCGTGGTCGGCATCCGCGACGCGGAAGACGTCGGCGAGACCGGTCGGCTGCTCGGGCGCGGCGACGGTGCGCTCGGGGAGCTCGTCCTCCGGCTCGAGCTCGGCCCGGTCGCCGTAGTTGTCGACGATGTCGCGCCAGGCGGCGTCCTCGTCGGGGTGGGGGTCGTCCCGCTGCACGGATTCAGGTTACGCCGTCACCCTGGCGACGAAAGCCGCCGACTCCGCGTAGATCAGCGGGGCGTCGTTGTCGAGCGTCGCGACGTGGTAGCTCTCGGGCAGCGCCACCCGGGTGACGTCGGTCGACGAGACGCCCCCGAGGATGAGCGGCTCCGACTTCGCGTCGACCACGTGGTCGATGTCGGAGCGCAGGTAGAGCAGCGGCTTGGTGATCCGCGGCAGGTCGCCCACCAGGCCGGGCCACGCCTGCATCATCGAGTGCGCGGCCTTGAGCGGGGTGCGGTCGTAGCCGTTCTCGTCGATGCCCGGCTTCTTGATGTCGCCGGCGATCGCGGGGAACGAGCCGACCAGGTGCTTGAGGACCGGCAGCAGCTTGACGTCGAGACGCTGGGTCGCGACCGCCGGGTTGACCACCATCACGCCGGAGACGTCGGCGTCGCGGTCGGCCGCGAGCCGCAGCGCGAGCGCCCCGCCCATCGACAGCCCGCCGACGACGACAGCGTCGTGCTCGGCGCGCAGAGCGTCGAAGGTGCGGACGATCTCGGCGTACCAGTCGGCCCAGCCCTTGGCGTTGAGATCCTGCCAGCGGGTGCCGTGGCCCGGCAGCAGTGGGATCGCCACGCCGTACCCGAGGCCGGCGAGGTGCTCACCCCACGGACGCATCGACGCCGGCGACCCGGTGAAGCCGTGGCTGAGCAGGACGCCGACCCGGCGTCCGCCGGTCAGCTCGGGGCGGGCCGCGACGGTCAGCGCGGCGGTCAGGTCGGCAGGGCTCGACGGCATGGCGCGATTGTGCCGCACCGAGGAGACGATCAGGGGACGCCACGGTGTCGGCGGATGTTGCCGGACGCACTACTCTTCATCTGTTGGTGCCTGCTCGGGCGGGCGCGCAGGGCGGCGAAAGGGTCGGTCGGTTGTTCTACTGGTTCCTCAAGTTCATCGCGCTCGGGCCGTTGCTGAAGGTCATCTTCCGCCCGCACGCCGACGGCGTCGAGAACGTCCCGGCGGAGGGGCCCGCGATCCTCGCGAGCAACCACCTGTCCTACGCCGACTGGCTGTTCATGCCGCTCGTCGTCCCGCGCAAGGTCAGCTTCGTGGCCAAGGCGGAGTACTTCACCTCGCCCGGCATCAAGGGCTGGCTGCAGAAGAACTTCTTCAGCGGCACCGGCAACATCCCGATCGACCGCTCCGGCGCCAATGCCGCGGCCGGAGCGCTGCTGTCGGCGAAGAAGGTGCTCGCCGAGGGTGAGCTCTTCGGCATCTACCCCGAGGGCACCCGCTCCCACGACGGCCGTCTCTACCGCGGCAAGACCGGCATCGCCCGGCTCGCCCTCGAGACCGGCGTCCCGGTGATCCCGGTCGCCGTCGTCGGCACCGACATCGTCGCCCCGCCCGGCAAGAAGTTCGGCCGCTGGACCCGCCCGCACGTGCGCTTCGGCAAGCCGATGGACTTCTCCCGCTACGCCGGCATGGAGAACGACCGCTTCATCCTGCGCTCGATCACCGACGAGATCATGTACGAGATCATGCGGCTCTCCCAGCAGGAGTACGTCGACATGTACGCCACCCGCGCCAAGTCCGAGTCGCGCAAGTCCGACCACGGCGACGGCGAGCAGCGGAAGCTGGCGTCCTGACCGAAGGCGCGCTCGCGCGGCGCGCCGCGCTGGCCGTCGAGGACCGGATGTTCCGGGCCCTCGCGGTGCTGCGCGTCGTCGTCCTCGGCTACACGGTGGCGATCAACGCCTACCGCAACAACTTCGAGCACCCGGCCCTCGGCTGGGCCTGCGTCGCGATCATGGTCGTCGCGACCTTCGCCGCGATTGTCGTCTACGCGGCCCCCGAGCGCCGGGTGCCCGCCGTCCTGCTGGCGGACCTGGCGCTCGCCGTCGGGCTCCTCCTCGCCACCCCCGTCGTCAAGGGCGAGTGGTTCCAGGCCACCATCCCCGGCTACTGGATCGTCGGCGCCCTCCTCGCCTGGGCCGCCCGCTACGGCTGGCTCGGCGGGAGCGTCGCCGCCGTCGTCCTCGGCGCCGTCGACCTGCTCAGCCGCGCCCACGTCGCCCAGAAGGACTGGGGCAATGTCTTCCTGCTGCTCCTCGGCGGCTCCATGGTCGGCTTCGTCTGCGAGTCGCTCAAGGCGATGGCCGCCGAGCGCGACCACGCCCAGCGCGAGGCCGCGGCCGCGGCCGAGCGGGCACGGCTCGCACGCGTCGTCCACGACGGGGTGCTGCAGGTGCTCGCGCTCGTGCAGCGGCGCGGGGGTGAGCTCGGGGGAGAGGCGGCCGAGCTCGGTCGGCTGGCGGGCGAGCAGGAGCAGGCGCTGCGGACACTGATCCGCGCGCAGCAGGCGGTCACCGCAGCTGCGCCGGACGCCCCCGCCGATGTGGCGGCGCTGCTGGGCGCGCTCGGCACGCGGCCGGGCGTCGAGGTCGCGCTGCCCGCGGGCGCGGTGGCGCTGCCGGCGCATGCGGCGGCCGAGCTGACCGCCGTCGTCCAGGCGTGCCTCGACAATGTCGCGCGCCACGCCCCGGGCGCGTCCGCGTGGGTGCTGCTCGTCGACCTCGGCGACATGGTCGAGGTCTCCGTCCGCGACGACGGCCCCGGCATCCCCGAGGGACGCCTCGAGGCCGCCGTCGCCGAGGGCCGGCTCGGCGTCTCCGAGTCGATCCGCGGCCGGATCCGCGACATCGGCGGCACCGCCACCCTCGACACCGGCCACTACGGCACCGAGTGGACCTTCGTCGTCCCCCGTGAGGAGACCCCGATCCCGTGACCATCCACAGCACCCACCCGTTCGCCGACGCGGACCCCGATCCCGCCCGCCGCTTCCGCGGCCGGGTCGGCGGCGCGGTCACGCTCTGGACCGCGGGCTCGGGTGGCTCGGAGGGCGCGGGTGGCGCCGAGCAGGCGGGGCTGACGGTCACCTCGCTGATGGTCGCGCTCGGCCCCGAGCCGGTCGTCCTGGCGCTCCTCGACCCGGACTCCGACCTCCTCGACGTCCTGCGCGACACCGGCCGCGCCGTCGTCCAGCTGCTCACCTGGCCGGACCGCCAGCTCGCCGAGGCCTTCGCCGGTACGGCGCCCGCCCCCGGCGGCCCCTTCCGCCAAGCACCCTTCACCCCCACCGCGCACGGCCCGCGCCTCACCTCCGCCGCGACCTATGCGTTCGTGCGGCTCGTCTCGGAGCGGGAGGTCGGGTGGTCGGTCGAGGTCACCGTCGCGCTCGAGGACGTCGTCGTCGGTGAGGCAGACGGGGACGCGCTGCTGCATCGCCGCGGGCGGTTCTTGCGAGGGTGAATGTGTGGCCGTTGCGGTGGGCGCGGTGCGGGGTTCTTCTTATCGATGGCGTGGTGGCGCGCCGCGGTGGTTGAGGTTGGTGGTTGCGGCTCGCTGTCGGCCGGCCGTTGTTGCCGGTACATCCCTGTCCCGCGGTGGGTGAGTTGATGCGCTTGTTATCGACTCATGTTCGGAGTGGGTGGGGGTGGGTGCCGCGGTGGTCGACCTGCCAGGTGAAGCCGTTGGGGCTGGTCCACTGATAGGTGCCGGGCTTCGTGACCTCGTAGTGCCAGTGGCTGTGGGTCTTGGCTCGGTGGTGGCGCCGGCAGAGCGGGACCAGGTTGCAGGGGCAGGTGGGTCCGCCCTGGCCGTGGGGTCGCACATGATCAAGGTCGCACGAGCGGGCTTTGCGGCCGCAGTGGGGGAAGCGGC
>NZ_BAABAC010000023.1:306976-330763 GCF_039537225.1 Nocardioides ginsengisoli | reverse complement strand
CGCCAGTGCGGCGCCCGCGATCGCAGCAACCCCGACACCACCGCAGCCGATGACCGCGATCGACTTGCCGCGGGTGATCGCGCCGGTGTTGATCGCCGCACCGATACCCGCCATCACCCCACACCCCAGCAGCCCCACCGCGGCGGGACGGGCCTTCGGGTCGACCTTGGTGCACTGCCCGGCCGCGACCAGCGTCTTCTCCGCGAACGCCCCGATACCGAGCGCCGGAGACAGCTCCGTGCCATCCTCCAACGTCATACGCTGCTTGGCGTTGTGGGTGTTGAAGCAGTACTGCGCCTCACCCCGCTTGCAGGCCCGGCACTCCCCACACACGGCCCGCCAGTTCAGCACCACGAAGTCACCCGGCGCCACACCGGTGACGTCGGGGCCGACGGCCTCCACCACGCCGGAGGCCTCGTGTCCCAGCAGGAACGGGAACTCGTCGTTGATCCCACCCTCGCGGTAGTGCAGGTCGGTGTGGCATACCCCGCACGACAACACCTTCACCACCGCCTCGCCCGGCCCCGGGTCCGGCACGTTGATCGTCACGACCTCCACCGGCGCACCCTTCGCACGCGCGATGACCGCCTTCACCTGCTGACTCATCCAGCTACTTCCTTCTCCGCCTACTCAGAACTTCGGACACTCAGGGGTCACTCGCCCGCGAACCGCGCGGACGAGAAGCACGACAGGTCGAGCGCGGGCGCCTCGGCCACCGCCAGGTCGGCGAGCACCTCGCCGACGACGGGCGAGAACTTGAAGCCCATCCCCGAGAACCCCGTCGCATAGGCGATCTGCGGGTGCTCGCGGTGCCGCTCGATGATGAAGCTCCAGTCCGGCGTCATGGTGTACATGCATGTCACCGTCTGGGTGACCGGCCCCACCGCGCCGGGCAGGTACGACGACAGCGCGCCCAGCAGCGGCGCCAGGTCGGCGTCCGTGACCTCGCGGTCGATGGTGTCCGGGGTGGTCGGCCGGGTGGTGTCGTCCATGCCGATCTTGAGCCCGAGGCCGTCCATGGCGGGCAGGCCGTAGAAGGTCCCCTCGGGGACGTCGAGCATGAAGTTCGGCGCGCCGTTCTCGCGGGCCCACAGCACCGGATCGCCCGGCGCGACGTACATGTTGACGATCCGCACCGCCTCGATCGGCAGGCCCAGCTCGCCCAGCAGCATCGGCGCCCACGGGCCAGCGGTGACCACCAGCCGCTCCGCGCGGACGACGCCCCGGTCGGTCGTCACCTTGACGCCCGAGCCGTCCGCGGTCCAGTCGAGCACGCGCTCCGGTCGCCGGAGCTCGGCGCCGTGCGCCCGTGCCAGCCGCAGCTGGGCGCTGACCGCCGCCTCGGGGCGGAGCATCCCCGACTCCGCCTCGTAGGTCGCGACCAGCGGCTCCGGCACCCGGAAGCCCGGGAACTCCGCGGCCAGGTCGGCGGCGGAGAGGACCCGTGGCATCCGGTCCCGCTCCGACTCCGGCCACTCGTCCAGCACCGACGCGGGCTGGATCGCGATCTCGCCATACAGCGAGAGCAGGTCCTCGCCGCTGTCGGCCTCGAGCTCGCACCACAGCTCGAACGCCCGGTCGACGTACGGCCGGAAGTCGGGGTCGTTGTGCGAGCGCCGGATCATCCGGTGGTCGCCGTGGGACGAGCCGAGCTGGTGCCGCTCGGGGTGCGCGTCGAAACCGAGGACGCGGTGTCCGCGGCGCGCGAGCTGGTAGGAGGCAGCGCTGCCCATCGCGCCCAGGCCGAGCACGATGACGTCGTAGTCGCTCATGGGAACCTTTCGTCCGCCCATCGGGCGGGGGAGTGGGTGGTCAGAGGTCGAGGACGAGTCGGTCGCTCAGGGCCCGGCCCACGCAGACCATCATCGTGTCGTTGGCGGCGCGCTCCTCGTCGGAGAGCAGGCTGTCGCGGTGGTCGGGGATGCCGTCGATCACCTTGGTCTCGCAGGTGCCGCAGATGCCCTCGCGACACGAGTTCGGTACGTCGAGCCCGCGCGCCTCGAGCGCTTCGAGGACCGACTGCCCCGGCGCGACCGGTACGACGTCGCCCGACTGCTGGAGGACGACCTCGAAGGCGCGCTCGGCACCCGGCTCCGTCTCGGACCGCGGCCGGGCCGCGAACCGTTCGACGTGCAGCCGGTCGGCCAGGCACAGCGCCTCGACCGCGGCCAGCAGCGGTTCGGGTCCGCAGCAGTAGACCTGGGTCTCGGGTGCGAGATTCCCCAGCAGGGAAGGGAGATCGAGCAGGCCCCGCTCGTCTTGGGGAACGACGTCGACCCGCTTCGGATGTGCCGCCGCGAGCGCGGATGCGAAGGCCATCGCGGAGCGGGTGCGACCGCCGTAGACCAGGCGCCAGGACGCGCCCGCGGCCTCGGCGGCGGCTAGCATCGGCACCAGCGGCGTGATCCCGATGCCGCCCGCGACGAACAGGTAGTCACTCGCCGGATCCAGCGGGAAGTTGTTGCGCGGACCGACCACGGTCAGCTCGTCGCCGGCCCGCACCTGCGTGTGGACGGCGCGCGAGCCGCCGCGGCCGGATTCCTCGTGCAGCACCGCGATCCGCCAGGTACGGCGGTCGGCGGGCGCCCCGGTGAGCGAATACTGCCGCGTGATCACGCCCGGCAGGTGCAGGTCGACGTGGGCACCCGGCGTCCACGCCGGCAGGTCGCCGCCATCGATCCGCTCCAGGTCGAGCGAGACGACGCGGTCGGCCTCCCAGCGCATCTGCCGGACCCGCATCCGCAGCTCCTGCTCGTCGTGCGTCGTCCTCATGGCACCCACCCGACCTCGACGTCGGAGACCGGCCGCAGCCGGACCAGCACGACCTCGCCCCCGGGCGCGGTGGTGCGCACGGCCAGCGGGTCGTCGCCGGTGAAGACCATCGCGTCGCCGGTCGCGAGCGCGTGCCGGTCCTCGACCAGCGCGGAGCCGTCGGTGACGACGAGGGCGACCAGGTCGGCCTCGTCGCGGCGCACCTCGGTCGTGCCCTCGAGGCGCAGCACCTGGAGCTCGGGCCGGACGAGGGCCGGGTCGGTGTCGACCCGGAGCGAGTGCCAGCGGCCGCCGGCGCCCAGCGCGACCGAGGCGCCGCCGTCCGAGGCGGGCGAGGCGGGCGAGGTGTGGTGGAGCCGGATCTGCCAGGCCCACGGGTCCGGACGGGTCGGCGTGTCGGGCGACGCCGCCACCTCGACGCCGCCGTCGACGGCGCGATGGGCGTTGGCGCGGAGCAGGAGTCTCATCGGACCGCCTTCACGAAGGCGCGGGTGCGCTCGTGGACCGGGTCGTTGATGACCTGCGCGGCGGGACCGTCCTCGATGATCCGGCCTTCGTCGAAGAAGACCACGCGGTCGGCGACATCGCGGGCGAACCCCATCTCGTGGGTCACCACCACCATCGTCATGCCGGTGTCGGCGAGGTCGCGCATCACGTCGAGCACCTCGCCGATCAGCTCGGGGTCGAGCGCCGAGGTGGGCTCGTCGAAGAGCATCAGCTTGGGCCGCATGCACAGTGCCCGCGCGATCGCGACCCGCTGCTGCTGGCCGCCGGAGAGCTGCCGCGGATAGGCCTTCGCCTTGCTCGCGAGACCCACCTTGCCGAGCAGGTCGATCGCCCGGTCGGTCGCGACGTCGCGCGGCTCCTTGAGCACCAGGCGCGGAGCCTCGATCAGGTTCTCCAGCACGGTCTTGTGCGGGAACAGGTTGAAGTGCTGGAACACCATCCCGATCTCGGTACGACGACGCGCGATCTCCTTGGCGCGCAGCTCGTGCAGCCGGTTGCCGCGCTGCCGGTAGCCGACGACCTCGCCGTCGACCCACAGCCGGCCGCCGTCGATCCGCTCCAGGTGGTTGATGCAGCGCAGGAAGGTGCTCTTTCCCGAGCCGGAGCGGCCGATCATGCAGACCACCTCGCCGGCCTCGACGCTCAGGTCGACGGACTTGAGCACCTCCAGCCGACCGAACGACTTGCGCACCCGGTCCGCGCGCACCATCGGCGTGCCGGTCGTCGACGGCTCCTGCTCGGTCATGGTCACGGTGCTCATCGCTGTCCTCCGACGGAGAGGCGGGAGTGGGTCGAGAAGATGCGCCGCACCTGCTGCAGCGGCGTGGGCGGCAGGTTGCGGTTGCCGCGGGCGTAGTGGCGCTCGAGGTAGAACTGGCCGACGGTCAGCACCGAGGTGACGACGAGGTACCAGACGCTGGCCACGATGAGCAGCGGGATGGTCTGGAAGTTGCGCGCGTAGATGACCTGCGCCGAGTAGAGCAGGTCCGGTACCGCGAGCACGCTGACCAGCGCGGTCGACTTGAGCATGCCGATGGTCTCGTTGCCGGTCGGCGGGATGATCACCCGCATCGCCTGGGGCAGCACGATGCGGCGCATCGTCTGCAGCCGGGTCAGGCCGAGGGCGTCGGAGGCCTCCTGCTGACCGGGGTCGACGGCGAGGATGCCGGCGCGCACGATCTCGGACTGGTAGGCCGCCTGGTTGAGCCCGAGCCCGAGGATCGCCGCCGTCATGGGGGTGATCAGCCGGTTGGCGTCGAGCTCGACGCCGGGCAGCCCGAAGCTGATCACCGGGTAGAGCGCCGCGAGGTTGAACCAGAACAGCAGCTGCACCAGCACCGGCGTGCCCCGGAAGAAGCTGACGTAGAGGTACGCCGCGGAGCGCACGACCGGGTTGACCGAGAGCCGCATGATCGCCAGCAGTGCGCCGAGGGCGACGCCGATCGCCATGCAGGCCAGGGTCAGCTCGAGCGTGATGACCAGGCCGTGCGCGATCGAGACGTCGCGCAGGTAGGTGCCGACGACGTCCCAGCCGAACCGCTCGTTGGTGACGACCGACCGCGCGAACACCACGCCGACCGCGAGGATGACGAGCGCGGAGACCAGTCGCCCCCAGTGCCGTTGCGGTACGACGGTCAGCCCGTCGCTCACCTCCTCCTCCGACTCGGTGGGGAGCAGGGTCGGCGCACTCATCGGATCAGGTCCGTCGAGGAGACGATGCCGCTCGGCGGGACGTCCCACTGCTCGAGCAGCGTGGCCAGCGTGCCGTTGTCGAGCAGCACCTTCATCGCCGCCGAGAGCGCCGGCGCGAGGGCGGAGTCGTTGGGCAGCGCGATCGCAATCGTCGCCGGCTCGTAGTCCTTGCCGGGCGCCAGCTCGAAGCTGCCGCCGGCCTCCTTGCCCTGATAGGCCATCGGCACACTGTCGGCCATGATCGCGTCGACCCGGCCGCTCGACAGCGCCAGGTTGGCCTCGTTCTGCGACGGGAACATGTGGATCGCGATCGGGGCCTTGCCCGCCTTGGTGCACGCGGCCGACAGCTTCGGCAGCACCTCGATGCCCTGGATCGAGCCCTTCTGCGCGCTCACCCGGCGGCCGCACAGCGTGGTGGTGTCGTCGAGGGTGAGCCCGTCCGGGTTGCCCTTCTTGACCGCGAGGCCGGTGCCCATCGACAGGTAGGGCACGAAGTCGACGACGCCGCGGCGCTCGTCGGTGACGCCGAACGCCGAGACCCCGGCGTCGTACTTCTTGGCCTGGAGGCCGGGCAGGATCGTGTCGAAGCCCGCATTGACGTGCTCCGCCTTCACCCCGAGGACCTCGGCGAGCGCGTCGGTCAGCTGGATGTCGAAGCCGATCATCGTGGTGTTGTCGTTGCCGAAGTACTCGAACGGCGCGTACGACGCGTCGCTGGCGAACACCAGCTTCCCGGCCGACTTCACCGACGCGGGCAGCAGGTCGGCCGCCGCCATGTTGACGTCGACGCTGGGCTTGCTTGTCGGCGCGTCGTTCGCGGTCTCGCCGGAGGCGTTGGTGCAGGCGGCGGCCAGGACGGTGATGGCCACGGCGCACAGGGCGCCGGCAGTGCGGTTGCGCAGCATGTCAGGACCTTTCGGGAGGGGTCAGGCGACGGTGACGGGACGGCGCTCGGCGGCGGTGCTGTCGGGGCTGCCGGGGCTGCCGGGGCTGCCGGGGCTGCCGGCGTTCTCGCGGGCGAGCCTCTGGCTCAGGATGCGGCGGGCCTTGGCGACGCCCGCGTCCTGCCCGATCAGGACGTCGTGCTCGCCGGCGGGCCGCTCCTTCATGCCGATCTCCTGCAGCCGCAGGGCCTCGGCGTCCTCCTCGAGCACGGTCGCCAGACCGACCTCGAGCTCCTTGGTGGCCCAGTCGGCCTCGATCGCGAAGTTGCGGGAGAACGCGTAGAAGTACCAGGTGTGGTCGGCGTCGACGGGCGTGATCCCGTTGAGGACCTTGATCAGGTAGCCCTCCTCGCGCGGGCGCCCCTCGCCGGTGATGCCGGAGTGCAGCACGTGATAGCTCGGCACGTGGAACTCGGTCGCGTGGAAGCGGTCGTAGCGGCCCTCGGTGCCCATCGTCCGCGCGTAGAGCGGCGGCGCCTCGACGCCCGGCATCAGCCGGTCGACGGTGACCACGTCGCCGTCGACCTCGACGGTGATGCCGTGCTCGTAGATGTAGTCGTCGCCGACGGTCGTCTGGTGCAGGAACGACTCGTGGGTCAGGTCGAGCAGGTTGTCGTGGATCAGGTCGTGGCGGCACTCGAAGAGCACGGTGTGCGTGACCGTCGCCCAAGCCGGATCGGCCATCCAGTGCGTGTCGGGGATCAGGCTGACGTCGGCCTGGTCCTGGTCGCCGACCCAGATCCAGAGCCAGCCGTCCTTCTCGTGCAGCGCGTAGCTGCTCACCCGCGCGCGGGTGGGGATCGAGGGCTGCGCCGGGACGCGGGTGCAGGCGCCGTCGGGGCCATAGGCGAAGCCGTGGTAGCCGCACTCGATGCTGTCGTAGACCAGGCGGCCGGCCGAGAGCGGGAAAGCGCGGTGGGCACAGCGGTCGGCGAGGGCGACCGGCTTGCCGGCGCGGGTGCGGAACAGGACGACGGGGACTTCGCAGATGACCCGGCGGGTGGGCTCACGGGTGACCTCGGTCGACCACGCGGCGACGTACCAGGTGTTCAGGACGTACATCGGATGTGACTCCTCTCACGGTGTGGATTCACTGTATACACTGGATTCAGCACCTGTCGAGAGGTGCGTCGAAAGTGCCGGCGTTCAGGGCGATCGCCGGTAGGTTGAGGTCGCGAGGAGGACCGATGCGCGAATTGGGGAAGTCACCCCGCGACACGCGACCGCTGCCCGTGCGGGTGTACGAGGAGTTGCGCGACCTGATCGTGAGCGGCGAGCTCGCGGCGGACGCCCAGCTGATCCAGGAGCAGGTCGCCGAGTCGCTGGGGGTCTCACGCACGCCGGTGCGCGACGCCTTGAACCGGCTGGCCCACGAGGGGCTGGTCACCTGGCTGCCGGGGCGCGGCTACCTGGTCAACCCGCTGACGCCCAAGGACGTCACCGAGGTCTACCAGGTGCGCCGCATCCTCGAGACCGAGGCCGCACGACTCGCCTGCGGCCGCCACGACGCCGTCTCGCTGGCCCGGCTCGACAACCTGATCGACCAGATGACGGCCCGTGACGCCGACGACACCGCGGCGATGTTCGACCTCAACCACCAGTTCCATCGCGCGCTGGTGCAGCCGTGCGACAACGAGCTGCTGCTGAAGATGCTCGACACGCTGTGGGACCACCCCGTCAACCGCCGGATCACCCGCTCCTACCTGCACACCGCCGGCTCGGCGCAGGCGATGGTCGACGAGCACCGCGAGCTGGTGGCCGCCGCGGCCGCCGCCGACGAGGAGCGCCTGGTCGCCCTCACCGCCGAGCACCTGCTGTCCGGCTACGACGAGGCGGCCCGCGACGTCGGAGCCCCGGCATGAGCATCGCCGCGAGCGGGAAGGACCAGCCGCGGCCGCCGTCCCTGCTGCGCAGCGTGCTGCCGCCGGTCCTGTTCATGCTGCTCTGCGGCGTCGTCGGTCCGGTCTTCCTGATCATCGGCCTCAACGTCGGCGACGAGCCCGGGTCCGGCTGGCTGCTGCCGACCGGCATCGGGGTGACGGTCCTCGACCTGGTGATCGGCGGGCTTCTCGGCCGCGGCCGCTACCGCTCCGCGCAGCGCAGCTACCGGCTGCACCGCCGGGGACGGTCGGCGCTGGCGACCGTGCTCGCGGCCGACTCGACGAACGTGCAGATCAACAACCAGCCGTTGATGGCGCTGCGACTGCGGATCCACGGCGCCGACATCACGCCCTTCGAGGTGAGCGCGAAGAAGGTCATCCCCTCGTTCCGGCTGCCGCTGCTCTACGCCGGCGACCTGCCGGTGCTGGTCGACCCGGAGTCGCGGGAGTGGGAGATCCAGTGGGGCGAGGTACGCCCCGTCGCTCCACCCGCCGCCGTCCCAGCGGAGAGCCCCGCCGATCGACTCGCCGAGCTCGACGGGCTGCTCGCCAAGGACCTGATCAGCCGCGACGAGTACGACGCCACCCGCCGCCGCATCCTCGACGAGATCTGAGCAGCGGGGCGCCAGGCCCCACGCTTGTAACTCGGTGTCCGTGCATCCACCACGGCGCTGTGACGGGTCACGACCCTCCGGTAGATCCCCGAACACCGAGTTACATGCCGCATCGCCGCCCATTAATTCGCTGGCGCCATCGGCGACCGCCCGCGTAGCCTGCTCACATCATGCTCATCCACGCCTGATCCGACTCGCGCCCGCGGCGGTCGCTCTGCGACCCGATGCCCGGCGAGTCCACCTCTCGCTCGAAGGCCACCGGCATGTCCACCCCCACCACACCCACCCTCGCTCCGCTCGTCGTCCGCGACCTCACGGTGACCTTCGGTCGCCGTACCGTCCTCGACGGCATCGACCTCCTCGCCCAGCCCGGTCGCCGGATCGGCCTGATCGGTGAGAACGGCGCCGGCAAGTCGACGCTGCTGCGCGCGGTGACCGGCGCCCTGCCGGCCACCGCGCAGGTCAGCGGGACCATCGAGCGTCCCGACGATCTGGCGTTCCTCACGCAGGAGCCGCCCTTCGGCGACGACGACACCATCGCCGACGTCCTCGCGACGGCGCTGCGGCCGCTGCGCGAGGCGGTCGCCGCGGTCGAGCGACTGGCCGACCGGCTCGACGAACCCGCGATCGCGGAGGAGTACGCCGCCGCGCTCGACCTCGCGCTCGCCCACGACGCCTGGGACGCCGACCGCCGGGCGCTGCTCGCCGCCGAGCAGCTCGGCCTCGACCACCTCGACCAGCAGCGGCGGGTCGGTTCGCTCTCCGGCGGCCAGCGCACCCGGCTCGCCCTCGCCACCTTGATGACCCGGCGCCCGCAGTGCCTGCTGCTCGACGAGCCGACCAACCACCTCGACGACGACGCGGTGGCGCTGCTCGTCGCCTTCCTGCGCGACCTTCCGGGCGTCGTGGTGCTCACCAGCCACGACCGCGTCCTGCTCGACGAGGTCTGCACCGACCTGGTCGACCTCGACCCGGTCGGGATGGGCACCGACGGCCGGGGCGGACGTCGCTACGGCGGCGGCTGGACGGCGTACGCCGAGGCGCGCGCCGCGGCTCGGCGCCGCTGGGAGGAGACCTGGGCCGCGCAGCAGGACGAGCTGGACCGGCTGCGCGAGGCGACCCGGATCGACAAGAGCAACGTCGCGCCCGGCCGCGGGCCGCGCGACAACGACAAGTTCATCCACGCCTTCAAGGGCCAGAACGTCGACCGCGCGCTCGCCCGCCGCAAGCGGGACGCCGAGCGTCGGCTCGAGGAGGCCGAGCGGACCCAGGTCCGCAAGCCCCCGACGCCGCTGCGGCTCGCGACCGCTCTCACCGACGCCGGTACGGCGGGCGGCCGGATGGTCACCGTCCGCGACCTCAGGGTCGACGGCCGGCTCCGGCTCGACACCCTCGACGTCGGCAGTGGCGAGCACCTCCTCGTCACCGGCGGCAACGGCACCGGGAAGTCCACGCTGCTCGGCGTCCTGTCGGGGCGGATCGCGCCGACCGCGGGCGTCGTCCAGGTCGGCGCCCAGCGGGTCGCCGAGCTCACCCAGGACCCGGTCTTCCCCGACCTCACCGCCACTGCCCACGACACCTACGTCGCGGCGGTCGGTCCCGAGCTCGCCGCGCGCCGTCCGCTGCGCAGCCTCGGCCTGCTGCCCGCCCGCGAGCACCCCAAGCCCGTCGTCCTGCTCTCGGTGGGCCAGCGGCGCCGGCTCGCGCTCGCCGTCGCGGTGGTGACCGGCCCCGACCTGCTGCTGCTCGACGAGCCGACCAACCATCTCTCGCTCAGCCTGGTCGGCGAGCTGGAGGAGGCGATCGGCGTCAGCCCCGGCACGGTGGTCGTCGCGTCGCACGACCGGTGGCTGCGGCGGCGCTGGGAGGGCTCGACGCTCGCGCTGGGGAGCTGACGTCATTCGTTCCGCGGGTGAGAGCCCACCGAACGAATGACGCGGCGGCGACATTCGGCGAACCGAACCGGAGCCCGGTGCATCACATGGGGCAAGATCGTCGATCGAGTAGGTGCCCACCATGAACCGCATGACCATCGTCTCCCTCGCCACCGCCGCCGCCCTCGGGTCCGCGGGTGGTGTCGCGTACGCCGTCGGCTCCGCCGGCACCGCCGCGGAGCCGACCAGCCGCGGCACCGACAGCGCCCCGCCGCGCACGCCGACCCCCACGCCGACCCCCACGCCGACCCCCACGCCGACCACGCCGACCACGCCGACCACGCCGACCACGCCGGCCCCCAGCGCGGACGCGTCGTCCGGCCTCTTCTACTACCTGCACGGCACCATCCACGACGGCGACGGCGAGACCCGGGTGCCCGGCATCGACCCCGACCAGGTGGTCGCGCTGCAGCGCGCGGGCGACGGCTACCTGATCGTCTACTACGGCCCCCACGAGGACCAGCAGACCGGCGTCTACGTCGACGGCGCCGGCAAGCAGTGGGCGATCGGCGTCTTCCGCGGTGGCTGGAATGTCACCGAGCAGCGCGACCGGGTCTACTTCCGCGGCGACGACGGGTGGGAGGTCGCCGACCTCGCCGCCCGCCGGACGCACGCGGTCGACACCGTCGACTTCCCGACCGCCGACGACCCGGCGCTCGCGCGGCGCCACCTGGTCGACCCGGTCACCTCCGAGGACGGCAGCCACGCCGCGGCGACCTACGACAACCCCGACTACTCGCCGACCCACCCGGTCGGCAGCTGCCTCAGCGGCGGGGCGGCAGCCGATCCGGCCGGCTGGTGGAGCGTGTGCGAGACCGGGCCGGCGTCGGTCGCGCCGTTCTCGGTCGACGGGCGCAAGCTGCTCACCGCGACCACGGTCGGCGACGGTCCGGGGCCCTCGGAGCTGCAGGTCCGCAATGCCGACACGGGTGTCGTGGAGCGGCGGATCGACCCCGGCGGCTACCGGATCAGCGCCGCCTGGGGCCCCGACCCCGGCATCGTCTCCACGGTCACCGGCGACGACGCGTCGAGCAAGGTGACGCTCAGCCGCTGCGTCGTCGCCACCGGCCACTGCACTGCGCAGCTGCGCGTCGAGGGCACGCTCGTGCTCGGGAGCCGGTGATGGACCGCCGCACGCTCGCCGCGCTGTCGGTCGCGGGGGTCGTCGGCATCGTCGCCGGAGCCGGTACGGCGCTCGGTGCCGGCCACTCCGACCAGCCGTCGGCCGGCCACCACGCGCCTGCGAAGCCGAGGCCGCGGGCGCTCTGGCTGACCTCCCACGAGCTGCACGACGGCGCCACCGTCGTCCGGCTCGAGGGCGTCGCCTTCGTGACCAGCGTGGTGCGCGACGGCGACCACTGGATCGTGCAGGACGTGCCGGACGACCCGCAGGCGTCACCACGGGTGCTGCGCGTCGACCGCGACGGGCGGGTCGTCGTCCTGGCGGAGGTCGAGGGGCGCGGCGACATCAGCGCCGACGGCACGCAGCACATCGGCCTCGACAAGACTGGCAAGGGCTATCAGGTCACCGACCTCACGACCGGCCGCGCCACGCGCGTGCCGCCCGCGCCCGACCCCGGCGACGCCGAGGGCACCGCGCTCTTCGACGGGGAGGACGTGATCACCGGCTGGTCGCCCACGGGCACGACCTACTACCGCTCCACCCGCAGCGGTGAGGACCTCGCCATCGTCGGCCGCGACGTCGTCGACGGCCGCTTTTCACCCGACCGCACCGCGTACGTCGGACTGCAGGTCGGACTCGGCCGCACCTGTGTGCGGGGCGGCGCGGCCACCGAGGACGCCACGCTGTGGAAGGACTGCCCGGCGGGGCTGGCCACCGCGTCGCCGTACGCACCCGACGGCAGGCGGCTGGTCACCACCGACACCGGCCTCAAGGAGGGCTGGCCGACGAAGGCGACGATCCTCGACGCGGCGACCGGCCAGGAGAAGGCTCAGATCCCGCTGCCGAAGGAGGTCTTCGACGTCGCGATGCTCGCCGACGACGAGATCGTCGCGCTCAGCGTCACCGGCCCGGACGGGAAGCAGACGACGACGGTCCGCACCTGCACGGTGTCGGGCGGGTGCGTCGTGGTCGGCAGGGCCGCGGGCGTCGGGATCCTCGGCGGCGGCCGCTGAGCGCGGAGCTCAGGCGTCGTGGACCCGCAGCAGCGGCCGGACGGCCTGGCGGGCGTGGTGGATCCGCGACTTGATCGTGCCCAGCGGTGCGTCGAGCAGCCGCGCGATCTCGTTGTAGTCGAGCTCCTGGATGTCGCGCAGCACGAGCGGCTCGACCAGCTCGGGGCTGGTCGCGGTGAGGACCTCGAGCGCCTCGAGCAGGTCGAGCCGGCTGCCGGCGATGACGCTGGTGGTGCGCGGGTCGGCGTGGACGGGCAGCTCGTCGACGGGGTGCTCGGCGGCGCGGCGCTTCAGCGAGCGGTACGTCGACCGCGCGCTGTTGGACGCGACCGCGTGCAGCCAGGTGGTGAACCGGCTGCGCCCCGCGAACGTGTGAATCTTGGTCGCGACCAGGAGCAGGGCGTCCTGCGTCGCCTCCTCGGCGTCCTGGGGGTGGAGCAGCATCCGCCCGCAGATGCGTCGTACCCGCGGCTGGATCGCGGCGAGCAGGTCCTCGAGGGCGTCACGGTCGCCGGCGGCGGCGCGCAGCGCGAGGCCGTCGAGATCGATCGCCTCGTCCATGGCCTGCCTCCCCGAGTGACTCCTGACGTCTCGGGCACAATACGCACCGTGTCCCTGCCGGAACGACTCGGGAGGCTCCGCCGCATCGACCGGATCGGAGCCGGCGGCTTCGCGACCGTCTGGCTCTATCACGACGACGAGCTGGACTCGCCGGTCGCCGTGAAGGCGCTCGCCGACAACTGGGCGCAGCGCACCGACGTCTGCGACCGCTTCCTCGAGGAGGCGCGGATCCTGCGCCGCGCCGACAGCGACCACGTGGTGCGGGTCTACGACATCGGCGAGGCCGACGGGACGCCGTACTTCGTGATGTCGTACGCCGACCGCGGCTCGGTCGCCGACCTCCTCGCCGACGGCCCGGTGCCGCCGGAGCAGGTCGTCGACCTGCTCACCCAGGCGGGCGAGGGCGTGGCGGTGCTGCACCGGCACGGGATCATCCACCGCGACATCAAGCCGCAGAACCTGCTGCTCCGCTCGACGCCCGACGGCGGCGTGCGCGTCCTGGTCGCCGACCTCGGCGTCGCCAAGGCGATGCTGCACGCGAGCGGGCTGACCCAGGTCGTCGGCACGCCGAGCTATATGGCGCCGGAGCAGGCGACCGGGATCGGCCTCGACCTGCGCGCCGACGTCCACGCGCTCGGCGCGGTCGGCTATCACCTGCTCACCGGCCGGCTGGTCCGCGATGGTGGCATCGGCGCGCTCGCGACGCCGGTGCTGCCGCCCGCGCCGTCGCGGGTCGCCCCCGTGCCGGCGTCGTACGACGCGGTGCTGCTGCGCGCGCTC
Source organism: Nocardioides ginsengisoli (assembly GCF_039537225.1). Taxonomy (NCBI): domain Bacteria; kingdom Bacillati; phylum Actinomycetota; class Actinomycetes; order Propionibacteriales; family Nocardioidaceae; genus Nocardioides; species Nocardioides ginsengisoli. The sequence goes on along the minus strand of NZ_BAABAC010000023.1, from coordinate 316,943 downwards.
GCGCCCGATCCGGCCGACCGGTGGCCGGACGCGCCGTCGTTCACGGCCGCGCTGCGGGCGGCGGCCGCAGGTGAGGCGCCGGAGCCCGCAGGGGTGGAGCGCCCCGGCATCGGGCCGGTGCTGCTGTGGTCGCTGCTGGTGCTGGTGGTCTGCTTCGGCGCGGCCTACGGCCTCACGACGCTGCTCCAGTGATCACCGTGGTCTCGCGCTCGTCGTCGTGGTGGACGCGCGGCGTCAGCCCCGCGGCCCCGAGCACGGCGGCGGCGAGCGGCGCCTGCGCCTCGGACACCTCCGAGTAGACCATCCCGCCCGGGCGCAGCCACCGGGGCGCGAGCGCCGCGACCCGGCGGAAGACGTCGAGGCCGTCGCTGCCGCCGTCGACGGTGCCGCGCGGCTCGTGCTCGCGCGACTCCGGCGGCATCAGCGCGACCGCGTCGGTGGGGACGTAGGGGACGTTGGCGACGATCGCGTCGACCTGCCCGCGCAAGGCGGCGGGCAGGGGCGCGTCGAGGTCGCCGGCCACGGCGGTGCCCCCGACGGGGGCGAGGTTGCGGGCCGCGCACGCGACCGCGATCGGGTCGACGTCGGCGGCGTGCACGCGGAGGCCGGGGTGGCGTCGGGCGAGGGCGAGGCCGATCGCGCCGCTCCCGCAGCACAGGTCGACGACGACGCTGTGGGCGGTGAGGGTGGGCGCAGCCACCTCGACCAGGTACGCCGTCCGCTGCCGCGGCACGAACACGCCGGGGTCGAGGACGACCCGGCCGCCGTCGAAGGCGACCCACCCCACGACGTACTCGAGGGGCTCGCCGGCGACCCGGCGCCGGACCAGCGTCTCGAGCTCGTCGGGGCTGCCGGCCGCCTCGGTCAGCAGCGCGGCCTCCTCCTCGGCGAAGACGCAGCCGGCGGCGCGCAGCCGGGTGACGAGGTCGGGCACCCGCCCAGCCTAGGGGTGGGCGAGCGCGTCAGCCGCGTGGCATCAGCCACCAGCCGGCGAGGTAGACCAGCGCGGCGCAGCCGCCGGTGAAGACGGTCGCGGCGACCATCAGCAGGCGGACGATCGTCGGGTCCATGCCGAGGTGGTGGGCGACGCCGGAGCAGACGCCGGCGACCATCTTGTCGCCCTCGGTGCGGGTCAGCCGGCGGGGCGCGGACGGGTTGTTCGGGTGGGGGTAGCTGTCGTAGTTGCTCATGCCTCCACCCTGCCCGGGGCGGCGCTCGCGGACATCGGGGAACGACCCCGGCCGTACCCGGAGCCGCCCCTGAGGGAGTGGCGCCGTCGGCCCTGAGGAGCGTGCTGACAAAATGGACGCGTGCCGGACCTCCCCGCCCGACGACCGCAGGTGGTCGCCCACCGCGGCGCCAGCTTCGAGCTCGCCGAGCACACGCTCGGCGCCTACCTGGAGGCGCTCGACACGGGTGCGGGCGGCCTCGAGTGCGACGTCCGGCTCACGGCCGACGGGCACCTGGTGTGCGTCCACGACCGCGACCTGCGTCGTACGGCGTCCAACAAGGGGCTGGTCTCGACGATGGACCTGGCCGAGCTGTCCGAGCTCGACTTCGCCGCGTGGAAGAACCCGTGGGCCGACCTCGACGACGAGGCGCCCGACGAGGACGAGGGCCTGCGCGGCGTCCTCACCCTCCGCAAGCTGCTCGAGACGGTCGCCGACTACGACCGGCGGGTCGAGGTGGCGATCGAGACCAAGCACCCCACCCGCTACGGCGGCCTGGTCGAGAAGCGCCTGGTCGAGATGCTGCGCGACTTCGGCTGGGACCAGGCGGGCGCCCCGGTGCGGGTGATGAGCTTCTCGTTCACCGCGTTGCAGCGCGTCGAGCGGCTGGCGCCGGAGATCCAGCTCGTGCAGCTGCTCGACAAGCCGAACTACTGGCCGATGCTGCGCCGCGTCATCGGCAAGGACTGGATCGTCGGCCCCGGCATCCGGATGCTGCGCGACCACCCGCGCGTCGCCGAGTCGATCGCCCGCTCGGAGCGCGACATCCACGTGTGGACCGTCAACTCGGAGAAGAGTCTCCAGCGCTGTCTCGACCTCGGCGTGAAGGCGGTCATCAGCGACCGGCCGCGGCTGATGCTCGACCTGCTCGACGCCCGGTTCGGGCCGGAGCCGTCGGGCCGGTAGTTTCTGCCGCATGGCGAAGAAGAACCGCACCAAGTCCGCGTCCGAGACCCCGGCCGGTGAGGTCGGTCCGCGCCAGCCCTGCCCCTGCGGCTCGGGCAAGCGCTACAAGGCGTGCCACGGCGCCCCCGGCGGCGGCCAGGTCTTCGTCAAGCGCCCGTTCGAGGGCCTGCCGTCGGAGACCGACCTGGTCGCGATGCGCGAGCTGGTGCCCGCCGCCACCGCGACGCTGAACCTCAAGGGCGACCACGCCGACCGCGTGGTCAAGCTCTGCACGCTGCTCCCGATGGCCGCCCCCGCGTTGGTCCGCGACAGCGGCGAGATCTGGCTGGGTCTGCAGGTCCAGCACGGCTTCGGCGACCCGGCCCGCGACCTCGGCGCCGTCCTGCTCGAGGCGCTCGCCGCCGAGCCCGGCGCCGGCATGGTCGGCCTGACGAGCGAGCCCGGCCCCGGCCCGCGGCTGCAGGACCTGGTCGAGGACGGCGACCTCGCGGTCGAGGTCCACGAGGGCTTCGACTACTGGGTCTCCGACATGGACGCCAGCTCCGAGCTCGCCCAGGCGCTCGAGCAGGCTGAGGGCGCCGCCGCCCCGACCGCCCGGCTCACCGAGGTCACCGCGGCGTACTGGACCCGGATGGGCGCCAAGGAGCACCTGCGCTGGGTGATGCCCGAGCCCGAGGACGCCCTGCTCACCGCGCTCGCCCGCCTGCACGTCGCCGGCGACGACGTCATCGTCCCCGAGGCCCGCCTGGTCGGCATGTTCCGCGCCCACGGCCTGCTCGCCCCCGTCTGGGACCTCCCCGTCGGCACCGGCCCCGAGGCCCTCGAGGAGCCCGCCGCCGCCTTCAAGGCCAAGCTCGACGCGGCCCTCGCCGACGACTCCGACCTCAGCACCGAGGAGCGCTCGGCCCGCAGCGGCCTCGCGAACCGTCAGGTCACGATCCGCTGAGTCGTCGTACCGGACGATTGGGTCGCGGATCGGACGATCTCGCGACCTACTTGTCCGGTACGACGGGCAGCAGCGACCACACCTTGAGCCGGGAGTAGCCCTTCACCGACACCCGGCGCAGTCGCCGGAAGCGGTAGCCGCCGGCGTGGTCGGAGGCGTGGTCGGAGGCGTGGTGGTCGGCGTCGTCGTCCTCGTGGCCGGTGAGGGCCTCGTAGGTGCCGACGTCGACCAGGACGCTGTTGGGCCGGGCGACCGAGGTGAGCCGGGCGGCGATGTTGACGACCGGTCCGAAGACGTCGCCGAGGCGGGTGACCACCTCGCCGTAGGCGACGCCCGCGCGGACGGCGGGGAACGGGTCGTCGGGGTCGGCGCCGCGACGGGTGAGCTCGAGGGCGATCTCGGCCATCGCCTCGGGGGAGTCGGTGACGATGAGGAGCTCGTCGCCGATGTTCTTGATGATCCGGCCGCCGCGGTCGACGGTCAGGCTCAGCACCGCCGACTCGAACTCCTCGAGCCAGGTCACCAGCTCGCGGTCGGAGAGGGTGCGCGAGCGGGAGGTGTAGCCGACGATGTCGACGAAGCAGACCGCGAGCATGGACGCCGTACCGGACGAGCGCTCGGCGAGCAGCCGGGCGCTCGCGCTCAGCAGGTGGCGGCGCCAGACATAGCTCTGCAGCTCCTCGACCCGCGGCATCACCTCGTCGGAGACGGCGAGCAGTCCCTCGGTCGCGTCGCTGCCCATCTCGGTGGCGACCGAGGCGAGCAGCGCGACCTGCCAGTCGGCGAGCCGGGCGAAGCTGCGGCCCCAGGTGCGGACCAGGCCGTCCTGCCGGTCCTGGCTCAGCACGCCGAGCCGGATCAGGTCGGAGGTCAGCTGCAGCGCGCGGACGTCGGCGGGGGTGAACGCGACCGCGTCGTCGGGCACGTGCGCGAAGCCGAGCAGGTGCCACAGCTCGTTGGCGGTCTCGAGCGGCACCCCGGCCTGCTCGGCGACCTCGCGCTGGGTCAGCTGGGGCCGCGCGCCGAGCAGGTGCTCCTCGAGCGCGTCGACGACCCCGCCGGCCTCGGCGGGGCCCTCGGACGCGGTCACGGTGAGGTCAGCCCTCGGCGCCGAGGCGCGCCTGGGCGACCTCGACGAGCGCGTCGTGGAACGCCGGCCACTCGGCGTCGAGCTCGCGCAGGGTCTCGTCGGTGAGGTGGATCGTGTCGAGCGGGGTGAGCGCGACGATGGTGGCGTTGCGCAGCTTCTGGCCCACGATCGCGGCCTCGCCGACGATGTCGCCGGAGCCGAGCTGGGCGATCTCGGAGCCGTCGCGGCGCACGGACACGGAGCCGGACAGGATGATGTAGGCCTTGTCGGCCGGGGTGTCCTCCCAGATCGGCGACCAGCCCTCGGGGAGCTTCACCCGCCGACCGGTCGCGCTGATCCGGGCGATCTCCTGCGGGGAGAAGTGCTCGAAGAACGTTGCCATGCTGACCCTTTCGCTGTGTCGGCCGGTGGTTGCGTCGCGGCCGGCGCCCCATGTGGCGTCACCGCTGACCTTAGTCGGCGGATCGGCGGCGCGGGAGGCTAAGCGTCCAGCATTGCCGCATCCCGTACGGCGAGCGGCTCGCGCGCCACCGGACAGCTCAGGCAGCGCGGTCCGCCGCGCCCCGACCCCAGCTCCGAGCCCGCGATCCGGACCACCTCGATCCCGGCCTCCTCGAGCCGCGCGTTGGTGCGGTCGTTGCGCTCGTAGGCCACGGCCACCCGCGGCGCCAGCGCGAGCGTGTTGTTGCCGTCGTCCCACTGCTCGCGCTCGGCGGTCACCCGGTCGAGGCCGGTGTCGATGCGGTGCAGCGTGTCGATCTGCATCGCCTTCGCCGCCGCGACGAGGAAGGGCTCGGGCCGCGCGACCCGGACCTCGTCGCCGTGCGCGGTGATCGCGTACGCCGTGAGCGTGTCGGCGACATTGGGGTACATCACCACCTGGTCGACGTCGACCATGGTGCAGACCGTGTCGAGGTGCATGGTGGCCCGCTCCATCGCCAGCGGTACGGCGAGCAGCGTGCTCGCCAGCCCCGCCGCGAAGAGCTCGCGGGCCAGACGCTCCGCTCCCGCCGGCGTCGTCCGCTCGCCCACGCCGACGGCGACCACCCCGGGCGAGAGGAGCAGCACGTCGCCTCCCTCGAGCGGCTCGCTCTCGTGGCCGTGCAGGAGCGCGGCGCCCGCGAACCGTGGGTGGTGGCGGTAGATCAGGTCGGTCAGGTGCGACTCCCGGTGCCGTGCGCGCATCGCGGGGGAGGTGATCGCGACCCGGTCGCTGAGCCAGACCGAGGAGTCGCGGGTGAAGATCAGGTTGGGCAGCGGGTCGAGGAGGAACTCGTCGTCGGCGAGCAGCGAGGTCACCAGCGTCGACGGACCGACCCCCGCGCGCACCTCGTCGTTGCGGACCCCGGCGGTCAGCAGCCGGGTCAGCTCCTCGGGCGCGGCGTCGGCGAACAGCCGGTGCAGGTGGGCGCGGACCGCGTCGCCGAGCCGCCGGCCGGCGTACCCGTCGAGCGTGGTGTGGGCGATGGCGGCGCGCGCCTCGTCGTCCGCGAGGGTCTCGGTGAGCAGGTCGGTCAGGTAGACGATCTCGACCCCGCGCGAGCCCAGGGTCGCGGCGAAGGCGTCGTGCTCGTCCTGTGCCTGCGCGACCCACGGGATGCCGTCGAAGAGCAGCCGGTCGTGGTTGTGCGGGGTCAGCCGCGCCAGCTCGGGGCCGGGCCGGTGCAGCAGGACCGTGCGCAGCCGGCCGACCTCGCTGTCGGCGCCGGCGCTGGGATGGCCTGCCATCCCCCCACCCTAGGTGCCCGAGGTCAACCCCGGAACGGGTCGGCGGGGTAGACGCCGAGCACCTTGATGTCGGTGGTGAAGAAGGTCAGCTCCTCCAGCGCCCGCTTGAGGCCCGGGTCGTCGGGGTGCCCGTCGACCTCGGCGAGGAACTGGGTGGCCGCGAACTCCCCGCCGACCATGTAGCTCTCGAGCTTGGTCATGTTGATGCCGTTGGTCGCGAAGCCGCCGAGCGCCTTGTAGAGCGCCGAGGGCAGGTTGCGGACGTTGAACACGAAGCTGGTCACGACCGGTCCATTGCCCTGCGGCGCCTGGACGTAGTCCGGCGAGAGCAGCACGAAGCGGGTGGTGTTGTGGTCCTCGTCCTCGATGTCCTCGCGCAGGATCCGCAGGCCGTAGATCTCCGCGGCCAGCGGCGGCGCGATCGCGGCCTGGGTCGGGTCGGCGGCCTCGGCGACCTCGCGCGCGGCGCCGGCGGTGTCGCCGGAGATGATCGGCTTGAGGCCGAGCTCTCGGATCACCTTGCGGCACTGGCCGAGCGCGTGGACGTGGCTGTGCACGGTCTTGATGGTGTCGACGTCGGCGTCCGGGATCGCCATCAGGTGGAACTGGATGCGCAGGAAGTGCTCGGCGATGATGTGCAGGCCCGAGTCCGGCAGGAAGTGGTGGATGTCGGCCACCCGGCCGGCGATCGAGTTGTCGATCGGGATGAGCGCCAGGTCGCAGTCACCGCTCGCGACCGCCGCGAAGACGTCCTCGAAGGACGCGCAGGCGACCGCCTCGGCGTCCGGGTAGTGCTGCTTGCACACGATGTGCGAGTTGGCGCCGGGTTCCCCCTGGTACGCGATACGGGCCATGCGCACAGGGTAGTGGCGGCGCGTGGGTGCGCTCGCGGCCGTCTCGGCCGACTACCGTCGACCCATGGCCGTCGTCCTCGCCCTGCTCGCCCTCGTCGTCGCCGTCGCCGCACTCGTCGTCGCCCTCCGCCACGGCGTACGTCGTCCCGCGGCCGACGAGGAGGGCCTGCCCGCCGACGCCGCCGGCCTGCGCCGCGAGGTCGCCGCACTGCGGGCCGAGGCGGTCGGGGCGCTGCGCCACCTGGCCGTCGTCCGCTACGACGCCTTCGAGGAGATGGGCGGGCGGTTGTCGTGGTCGCTGGCGCTGCTCGACGACTCCGGCGACGGCGTCGTGCTGACCTCGATCCGGGGCCGCAACGAGGCGCGGACCTACGCCAAGTCGGTCGTGCGGTGGAGCAGCGACCAGGAGCTCTCGCCGGAGGAGAACGAGGCCGTCGGGCACGCCCGGATGGCGCGGTCGTAGGGGTTCGGTCGGGTTCGGTCGGTTCGCGGGGCCGCCCCCTGCTTGCGTCGAGTCGTGTGCCTGAGAACCCCTGTGGACGGGTTCTCAGGCACACGACTCCGCACCGGGACCGTGCGGCGGGCTGGTGTGAGCGGCGCGCTCAGCGCGGCACGCGCACCAGCACCCGCCCGTGCACGCACTCCATCCGCAGCTCCGCACCCAGCCCGATCGTGTCGCCGTCCAGCTGCCGCGGCACCTCCGTCGACGCCCGGACGACGACCTTGCGCCCGGTCATCCGCGCCACGGACTCGCCCGCGTTGTGCTCGCGGCGGGTCATCACGCGCAGCACCAGCGGGATCCAGCTCAGGAACCGCCGGGGGTAGAGCAGGACCACGTCGAGCTGCCCGTCGTCGATGGTCGCGTCGGGCAGCAGCACCATGCCGCCCTGCAGGCTGCCGACGTTGCCGATGACGCAGGTGCGGGCCCGGTGCTTGGTGAACGGCCCGTCGTCGACCGAGATCTCCAGCCGCATCGCCGGGAACATCAGGCCCTTGAGCGCAGAGAGGACGTAGGCCAGCCAGCCGACCTTCTTCTTGAGGTCCTCGTTGACGCCCTCCATGATCGCGGCGTCGAAGCCCATGCCGGCCATCACCATGAAGTGCGTCGGCTCGAGCCCGTCGCCGTCGACCTCGACCATGTCGATGGCACGGTCCTGGCCGGTGAGCGCGATGTCGATGGCAGCGCGGATGAAGAGCGGGATCTCGAGGTTGCGGGCGAGCAGGTTGCCCGTGCCCGCCGGGACGACGCCCACCGCGATGCCGGTGCCCGCCAGCTCGGCGCACACCTCGCGGACGGTGCCGTCGCCGCCGCAGACGATGACCAGGTCGGCGCCCTCGACGGCGGCCTGCTCGGCCTGTCCGGTGCCGGAGTCCTCGACGGTCGTGAGGTACCACTTCGGCGGGTTCCAGCCCGAGTCTGCGGCCATCTGGCCCACGATCGCCTGGAACTGCTCGACCGACTCGACCTTGATCGGGTTGAGGACGACGGCCAGGTTGCGCGCCGACGGGAACGGGTCGGGCAGCGGCTCGGCCTTCAGCGCGTGGCTGCGGGGGAGCGGGTTGTAGAGCGCCAGCCCGAGCATGAGCACGCCCACGCCGAGCAGTGCGCCGCCGACGACGTCGCTGGGGTAGTGGCGCCCGAGCAGGATGCGGTCGGCGGCCACGAGCAGGAAGGCCAGCACGGCCACCGCGCCGATCAGCCGGCGGATCGCCGGCCGTCGTACGAGCATCACCGCGAGCAGGATGACGAGACCGCTGAACGCCGCCGCCGACGAGGTGTGCCCGGAGGGGAACGCGTTGGAGTGCAGGAAGTACTGCGGGTCCTGCCACACCGGTCGGCCGCGGCCGACGAACACCTTGCTCAGGTAGGTGAGCAGCGCGGTCGCCGACATGACGGCGACGACGAGCACCGCGGCGCGGCGGTGGCCCTTGATCAGCATGGCGACGGCGAGGACGACGACGGTGGCCGTCATGCCCGCCGTACCGGCGCCGAGCTCGATGGCCCGCAGCGGGTGCGCCAGCCAGCCCTGGTCGGCCGCCCAGTCGCGGGCGGCGCGGCCGCTGTCGTCGAGCGTCGTCAGCCACGACACGTCGGCGGCGACCGCCAGCGCGACCCCCACGAACAGGACGAGCAGGATCAACGAGGCCAGCAGTGGGGTCCGGCGGGGTCGGTCGAGCACCCCCGGAGGATAACGTCGGGGCATGGCCTCACCCACGTCCACGACCCTCGGTCGGTCCGGTCTCGTCGTCTCCCGGATCGGTCTCGGCTGCAACAACCTCGGCCGTCCCGGCGCCGCGACCGAGTCGCAGGAGGCCACCGACCGGGTGATCGGCGCGGCGCTCGATGCGGGCATCACCTTCTTCGACGTCGCCGACACCTACGGCGCCACGCCGGGGCTCGCCGAGGAGCGGCTCGGCAGGGCGCTCGGCGTACGACGGGCCGATGTGGTGGTCGCCACCAAGTTCGGCATGGACATGCGCGGCGCCAACGGCCCCGACTTCGGCGCCCGCGGCTCGCGGCGCTACATCCGCAACGCGGTCGAGGCCTCCCTGCGCCGGCTCGGCACGGACTGGATCGACCTCTACCAGTTCCACACCCCCGACCCCCGCACCCCGATCGACGAGACGCTCTCGGCGCTCGACGACCTGGTCCGCGAGGGCAAGGTCCGCTATCTCGGCCACTCCAACCGCTCCGGCTGGCAGATCGCGCAGGCCGAGTACGTCGCCCGCGAGCTCGGCGTCGAGCGCTTCGTCTCCGCGCAGAACCACTACAACCTCACCGACCGCCGGGCCGAGTGGGAGGTGCTGCCCGCGGCCCGCGAGTTCGGCCTCGGTGTGCTGCCCTACTTCCCGCTCGCCAACGGCCTGCTCACCGGCAAGTACGCCTCGGGCAACGCGCCGGCTGGCAGCCGGCTGAGCCACACCCGCCAGCACCTGCTCGAGGACGCCGTCTCCCCGACCCTGCAGGCCTACTCCGCCTTCGCCCGCGACCGCGGCATCTCCGAGGTCACCGTCGCCGTCGGCTGGCTGCTCGCCCAGCAGCCGGTCGCGTCCGTCATCGCCGGCGCCACCTCGACCGAGCAGGTCGCCGCCAACGCCGCCGCGGAGAGCTGGACGCCCACGCCCGACGACCTCGCCGAGCTGGACGGGCTGTTCCCGCCGCCGGAGCCCGTGTCGCCGTTCTGAGGGTGTCGGAATCCCCTCTTCAGCGGGG